>JAOPVX010000066.1 GCA_025965975.1 Mycobacterium sp.
GAGACGAATGTCTCCGGGTCGACACCGGCGGCCTGCGCCGAGGATACGGCGGATTGGGCGATCTGCACGTGCGCGGCGAAGATCGAGTTGTTCAGCAGCTTGACCAGAGCGGCATCGCCCAACTCCCCCACGCGCACCGTCGAATTCGCGTAAGAGCGCAGGACCGCTTCGATACGCTCGGTTCCGGCGACGCTCCCACCCAGCACGACCGCGAGGGCCCCGGCACGGATGGCGTCGGCGGTTCCGCTCACGGGTGCGTCGATGATCTCGATCTCCCGTTCGGCGGCGTCGGCCAGGCACCGCAGGACGGCCGGCGAGGTGGTGGTGTGCACGACGACCGCCGCCCCGTCCGGGGCATGGGCCAGTACACCGTCGGACCCCAGTGCGATGGCTTCGAGCTGGTCCGAGGAGAACGGACACAGGACCACGACCGGCGCGTCACCGACCGCCTCTGCGATGGAGCCCGCCGCCTCCGCGCCCCGCGCCGTGAGCCGTTCACGCACGTCCGCCTTGCGGGCGTACACGGTTACCGGCCACCCGGCCGCCAGCAGACGTTCCACCATCGGCTCGCCCATCGATCCGGCGCCGACGAACCCGATCTTCGGAATCTCAGATCCCGCATCGATCATCGCTTTTCACCTCTCGACCGGCCCTGGCCCTGTTCGTGTCCGTCGCAGCCTACAACCCGCCGACGTGGCCCATGTCACGCCCGATCACGGCACGCCCACTCCGCAGAGCAAGCCGGGAGAGGCGTTAAGCACCTTGGCACAGCCAAACCACTTCTGCGTGTGTTCAAGCCGTTTTTCGGAGCTGTCGGGCGTAACCTTGCGCTAGTACTGGCGGAACTATGCGCATTCCCTTCGGATGTCACACAATCCACCAGCCGACACTGACAGCAAAACTACAGAAAGCGTGCCGATGGCGACCTTCCAGTTTCCAGTACGACGACTGATCATTGCCGGCGGATTCGTTGTCGCGGTCGCCGCGGCACCGGTCGCGGCCGCCATCGCCGTGCCCAGTGGGGCTTCCTCCGCGCCGGCCGTCGCCGCCTGCGCCAACGGAGAGTCCGAAGACCTCTTCACCGGTCAGTGCACCCCCGACATGGTTCCCAACTCGCCGGTAGTAAGCACGATCAATGGCGGTAGCTTGACGGAGGTCGACGGCATCCCCTGCACTGGCGCCAACTCCGGTCAGTGCTATGGCTTGTCGGAGAACGCCGTTCCGGAGGTCGTCCCGCACTCGTCGGTCAGCTCCAGCCCGTAGTCGGGCGGGAAAGGCGTTGACGCCAACGAGGCCGTTCGGCATCACCGCACCGCTGACAGATAGCACTCCCGGCCCCGGCCGGGCAAACGGCACCCATCTGCCCGGCCGGGCCGAAGTCATTCCATGCGCGGCCGCGTGGGCGGCCGACGACTCCGGGTCGGACATTCGTGTTGATGACGGCGTGCAATTTTCTCGCAGCGTCCATACAATCCGTCGACAGGAGTTTGTCAGCAAATCCACATAGATAGAGCGTGACGATGGCTACCTTCCAGTTTCCACAACGCCGATTGATGCTTGCCGGTGGATTCGCCCTTGCTATCGCCCCGCCCGCAATCGGTGTCTTCGCCGTTGCGGCCTCCGCCCCGACGGGTCCTTCCATCGCCGCCTGCACCACCGGGGAGTCGGAAGACCTCTACACCCCAATTGTGTTCCCGATCTGGTCCCCAATTCGCCCTACACCCAAATCCCGGGCAGCCCGCTACTGGAGATCGATGGCGTCCCCGGCACGGGCCGCGACTCGGGATCTTGCATCGGCTGGCGGAAAACGCAGTACCGGAAGCGGTCCCGCAATCCACGGCGAGCTCCAGCCCTTAATTGGCGATGGATCGGGAACGCTAGTAGTAGAGCACGCCTGAGGCATCCGCAACCCGGGCAAGCATATTCACAGTGAACTCGCGGGAAACCGTGCAGAACTCTCACAATGTCCATACAATCCCCGTGACGAGACCGTCAGTCAGTCAACTAAAAGAAAGCGTGGCGATGGCGACCTTCCAACTCCCAGCACAACGACTGATCCTTGCCGGTGGATTCGCGATCGCGATTGCGGCCGCTCCGGCGATCGTCGCTTTCGCCACCCCGGCATCCGGCCCCACGAACACCGCGTGCCCAACGGGAGAGTCCGAGGATCTCTACACCGGCATCTGCACTGCCGAATTGGTGCCGAACTCGCCCGCATACGGACTGGTTCCGGGCAGCAACGGCCAAATCGCTGAAATCAACGGAATTCCGTGCACCGGTCGCAACACCGGTCAGTGCATCGGGCTCAACGAGAATGCGGCGGCGAGTGAGTTCGTCCCGCCGAAGACTTCCCTGAACGGCCAGTAAGCCGGACGGCTTTGCTGGTCGGGCGGTGTCTGTAGCGCCGGCGTCTTCGCCTACAGTTGTGTAATGCCCGCAAAATCTGATCCCGCCGAACTCGGCGACGTCGAACCGCTAGCCGACAGCACCGCGCGACAGGCCAGGCGTGTCGTCGCCGCGTACGCAACCGACGCCGATGAATGCCGAATCTTCTTGTCGATGCTCGGCATTGGACCGGCGAAGCAAGAGGCGTAAATGGGTTCGGGGGGCGGCGCAGGGGCCGGCTCCGGCGACTCCGACTTCGTAGTGGTGGCCAACCGGCTGCCCATCGACATGGAGCGGTTTCCGGACGGAACCACCGAGTGGAAGCGCAGCCCGGGGGGGCTGGTTACTGCGCTGGAGCCGTTGCTACGGCGCCGGCGGGGCGCATGGATCGGCTGGCCGGGGATTCCCGACAGCGACGAGGAACCGATAGTCGAGGATGACCTCCGGCTGTATCCGGTGAGCTTGTCCGCCGATGACGTCGCTCAGTACTACGAGGGCTTCTCCAACGCCACGCTCTGGCCGCTGTATCACGACGTCGTCGTCAAACCCGAGTACCACCGGCAATGGTGGGATCGTTACGTCGACGTCAACCGGCGCTTTGCCGAAGCCGCCTCACGGGCGGCGGCCCATGGTGCCACCGTGTGGGTGCAGGACTATCAGCTGCAGCTGGTGCCGAAGATGCTGCGGATGCTGCGACCCGACCTGACGATTGGCTTCTTTCTGCACATCCCGTTCCCGCCGGTGGAACTGTTCATGCAGTTGCCGTGGCGGACCGAGATCATCGAAGGCCTGCTCGGCGCCGACCTGGTGGGGTTCCACCTTCCCGGCGGTGCGCAGAACTTCCTGTATCTCTCCCGCCGGCTCGTCGGGGCCAACACCTCGCGGGCATCCATCGGTGTGCGATCGCGGTTCGGCGACGTTCAGGTCGGCTTCCGCACCGTCAAAGTGGGCGCCTTCCCGATCTCCATCGACTCGGGGGATCTGGACCAGAAGGCCCGCAAGCGGGAGATCCGCCAGCGCGCCCGCGAGATCCGCGCGGAGTTGGGCAACCCGCGCAAGATCCTGCTGGGCGTGGACCGGCTGGACTACACCAAGGGCATTGACGTTCGGCTGGAAGCGTTTTCGGAGTTACTCGCCGAGGGCCGCGCCAAGCGTGGCGACACCGTGCTGGTGCAGTTGGCGACTCCGAGCCGGGAACGCGTTGACGCCTACAAGGTTCTGCGCAGCGACATCGAGCGCCAGGTCGGCCACATCAACGGCGAATACGGTGAGGTCGGCCACCCGCTCGTGCACTATCTGCATCGACCGATCCCCCGCGACGAACTGATCGCCTTCTTCGTTGCCGCCGACGTCATGCTGGTCACTCCCTTGCGCGACGGGATGAACCTGGTGGCGAAGGAATACGTCGCCTGCCGAAGCGACCTGGGCGGCGCGTTGGTGCTCAGCGAGTTCACCGGGGCCGCAGCCGAACTCCGACAGGCCTACCTCGCCAACCCGCACGACCTGGAGGGCGTCAAAGACGCCATCGAGGCCGCGCTGGGTCAGACACCCGAAGAGGGCCGCAGGCGGATGCGTGCGCTACGCCGGCAGGTCCTAGCCCATGACGTCGACCGCTGGGCGCGGTCGTTCCTGGACGCCCTGGCGACGACACGCCCCGATTCGGGACGCGACAGTCCCTAGATCGGGGTGATGTAGTTGATCAGCCACTTGCCGTCGACCTTCTGGTAGTCGACCCGCAACCGGCTGCCGTCGTACACCGGCTGACGCGACTTGTCGGTCACCGTGCGGTTCAGGTACACCATCACCGATGCCGAATTTCGTTGTGCAGCAAGCACTCCGACACCGACGACGCTCGCCTGACTCACCACCTGGCGTTGGCGTGCCTGCGGGATGATGTCCTTGTTGGCACGGTCCTCGAACTCGTGGCGGTAACCGGGAGTCAGCAGGGTGTACGCATCGGTGAGGCTGCGTTCCACCGTCTGGTAGTCGTAGCCGAACACCTCCGGGATCTGCTTGGCCGCCAGCGGCCCGACCTCGGCGCGTGCCGACTGGTCGGCGCGCATCTCGAACCGGTTCCAGTAGAGCCAACCTCCTGCGCCTGCCAGCGCGACGAAACCGGCGACGAGCAGCACCGCGACCAGGCCCACCAGCCTGGTGGCCCACTTCCGCATCAGTTGCCGCCCTCGGGATACTTCAGGTCGTATCCAGTCATGTGTCCGTTGTCGTCCTCATGCACGACGACGCGCATCCGGTACGGCTGCGACGGCTTGTTGACGCCGTCGATGTCGGTCACCGTGACGCGAACGGAGACCAGCACCGAGCCGTTCTTGGCGATCTCGTCGATCCCTTCCAGCGCCGCACCGTTGATCACCGCCTCGGAGCTGGCGTTGGTATCGCGGAAGATGGCCTTGAGGTTGTCGACATTGTTGTTCTGACTGAGCATGTCCCGCAGCGGCCCGCTGGTGCTGTTGACGAACCGGTTGACGCTGTCGTCGATGTTCTGCTGGTTGTAGCTGAACATGTTCACCACCGTCTGGCTGGCGGTGTCGACAAAGCGCTGGTCACGGTCCTCGGCGGCCTTCGCGTGGTTTTGCTGAACGAGCAGCACGGCGACAACTGCGGCCGCCGCCGCGGTGGCGACGAACACGAACGCCAGCGCGGCTATGCCGACCAGCCTGCGGTTCGCCGGCCGGCGCGGCGGCGGCCCCGCCGGTCGTGCCAGCCGCGCCTTGGTGACGGGGGTCGACTCAAGCGTCACCGCAGACGCCGTTGCGGTCGTGGCTGCCGCCGGGGAGCCGTTCGCGGCACCCTTCGCCGGGCCGGCGGCCCGCGACGCGCGTCGCCTGGCCGTCTGCTTGGTTTCTGTCGTCATTAAGCCTGCCTGGGGTCGAGCATCAGATCCACCCAGTTCTCCGCGGTCGACCCGTTCGCCGCGCCGGGTGCATACACACCTACGCCGCCGTTCGGGTCGGCGAAGGTTCCGGTCTTCTGATCGTAGGTGGTGTACGCCGGACCACTGGCCTGCGGTGTCGATCCGCCGGCCTGTGGCGCCTCGGCGGGCAGTGGACCGGGAGCCGGTGGCGGTGCCTCGGCGGGAGCTGGCGGCGGTGCCGGAGGCTGCACGCCGTACGGCGGCACCCGTAGCTCCGGCGGCGAGTAGTACGGCCACGGCGCGGGCGGCGGACCGTCCACCGGTGGGACCGGCAGCGGGAACGGCGCGTTTGGCGCAGGCCCTGGCCCCGGTGGCACGCCCGGTGGCAGTTGCACGACCGGAGGGCCGGGATCCGGATCCGTCTGCGGTGGAATGATCGGGAATTTGTTCGGCGGCAGGATGTTTCGGGGATCGGTGATCGGCGTTCCGAGCGGTACCGGCGGACCCCGCCACGGGTTGCTACCGATCGGGACGTAACCCCGCGGGTCCCGGCACAGTTGGATGGTCGGCGCCCGCTTGCCCGGGAACTCCTGGCAGGGGTAGTTGCGCGCACCGCGCACCACCGACGGATCGTTCTGCGGCACCTTGCAGTACAGATCGTTGGGCAGGTCGCGGACGGTCTCGTCGGCAGGTGTGCGGATCAGGGGTGGCGGGATGAACCCGGTCGAACATCCTGGCGGGTCCTGCAGATCGATCTTGAAGTCGAGCTTGCCGCCTTCGTCACCGGGCACCCCGCCGGCCGTGGTGATCAGGGCCGCGATCAGGGCCGGAAAGATCACCAGGGTCTGCTCGACGGCTTTGTTGTAGATCACCCCGACACGACCGAGATTCGCCAGGTTGGCGGCCAGGATCGGAAAGTTCGGCCGGATACCGCTGAAGGTCGTGCTAGCTTCGCCGGCGGCGCCCGGCGCGGTCTGCAGTGTCGACCGCAGCTGTGGGTCTGCCTGCTGCACCTCGCTGGTGAAGCGGGCCAGCCCGTCGGCCAGTGACCTGATGTCGTCTCCGCTGCGGATCTGCGAATCCAGGAACGGTCCGGCCTGGTCGATGAGCTGGGTGGTCTGACCGTAGTTCGAGTTGGCCTCGTCGATCAGCAACCTCGAGGACTGGATCAGGCGAGACAGTTCAGGTCCGGAACCGTTGAACGCCTTGAAGGTCTCGCGCAGCAGATCCTGAAGGCGGCTGTTGCCGACGCTGCTGACCAGTGCGTCGGCCTCGTTCAGCAGCCCCGCGATGTCCTGGCCGATCGCGGTGTTCTTCCGGTCGATCCGGGAGCCGTCGCGCAGCGGCGCCTGGGTGGATCCGTCCGGCGGAACCAGGTCGACATACTGCTCACCGACCGCGGACACACTCTTGACGGTGGCGGTGACGTTCAACGGGATCTTGGTATTGCTGTTGAGTCGCATGTGGGCGTCGACGCCGTCGTTGGTAAGCCCGACGGATTCCACCCGGCCCACAGTCACGCCACGGTAGGTGACGTTGGCGTTCTGATAAAGGCCACCTGCCGCCACAAAATTCGCGGTGACGTTGTAGGACCCAATTCCCACCGCCGCAGGAAGATGCAGGTAGAACAGCGAGATCGCGCCGACGGTGAGCACCGTGACGATGGCGAAGAGCGTCAGTTGAAAACGCGCCAGACGGTCCAGCATCAGCGTGGCGCCCCCTGACCCGAAGCCGACTTCGGCGGCACCTTGAACGGATCGGCCGCCTGCCCGGACAGATTGGCCATCTCGCCGGTCAAGAAGTCCGGCGGATTGATGACTTCACTCATGTGCCTCATGTTCGGATCGAGGGGGGAGGTGGTGAAGACCGATTCGCCCAGGCGACGCAGCGTCAGGTCGAAGGTGACGAACACATTCAGGTAGTCCCCGCGGACCGCATTTCTCAAGTATTTGGTCGAGAAGGGGAAGGTCGGCAGCAGCTGTAGTGCCGACACGAAGTCGTCGGAATTGTCGGCCAGTGACTTCACCACCGGATACAGACTCTTCAGGTCGGCGGCGAAATCCACTTTGGTCTGTGCGAGGATGTTCGACGCGACGGTCGCGAAGCTGCGCAGCGCCCCGAACGCGTCGACGATGTTCGTCCGGTTGTCGTTCAGGACGCGCAGCGCGGCGGGCAACGAATCCAGTGCGCGGCCCAGGCTGTCCTTGCTGTTGGCGAGGATCCCGGAGAAGCGGTTGAGGCCGTCGGCGGCGGCGATGATGTCGTTGGTCTGCTGGTTCAACGACGCGGTCAGTTCGGCCAGCCGGGGCACCAGATCGACGAAGCTCCCGGCTCGTCCCGCGACGGCGGCGTACGCCTCGTCGGTGATGTCCTGCAGCGCACCGAGATTGCCCTTGTTGACCACCACGCCCAGCGAGGAGAGCACTTCTTCGGTGGTCGGGTACCGTCCCGTCCGATTCAGCGGAATGTTCGATCCATCGCTGAGCTTGCCGGTCGCCGGTCCGTCTGCCGGCGGCGCCAGGTCTATGTGCTGGGAGCCCAGCAGCGAGGTCTGGGCGACCTTGGCGGTGGCGTTCGCGGGCAGGTTGACGTTGTTCTCAAGAGACAGTTTCACCGCGGCGTAGAAACTGCCGTCCGGTTTCTGGACGGCCTCGACGCCGGAGACGCTGCCCACGGTGACGTCGTCGACCATCACCGGCGAGTTCTGCGGCAGGGTCGCCACGTCGGGCAGTTCCACGGTGACGGAGTACGAACCGGGGCCGTGACCCTTGGTGCCGGGCATGTTGAGCGAGTTCAGCCCGCCGAACTGGCACCCGGCGAGCAGCACGGCGCCCGACCCGACCGCCACGGTACGGAAGCCGACCCGTGATGCTCTGGCGCGCAACATCTTCGGGATCATCCGCCCGCTCCCGGTGGGCTCGGTTGGGCGCCCTGCTCGGCGGGCAGCGGTACTGGAGCCGGTGTGCCGGGATCAGCGGGTGCCGGGCCCGGTGCCGGGCCGATGCCTTGCGGCTGCGCTGCGGCGGGGACCGACTGGCCGGTCGCGGCGGCGTCGGGCGCCGGCGGCAGCAGCAACGAGCTGAGGTCCGCATTGGACGGGATAACCGGTGGTGTCACACCGGGCAACGGTTGCCACTGCAACTGATTCAGCGGGGTCTGCGCCTTCGCTTGGGTTTCGGGGGTGTCGTAGATGATCTGGCCCTTGTAGGCCGTGATGCTGTTGATCGGATGGAACAGGATGGGCGGGAAGTTCATTGAGATACGCCGCAGCACCGGAGCCATCCGCTGGCGGCAGATCTCGGCGCGCTTGTAGTTGTCCGGGTTGGCGCCGACGTCGAAGGTGCCGCCGCAGATGAACTGCACCGGGTTGGCGAAGTTCGGCAGCGTCAAGATCCCACCCACGGTGCCCTGGGCCGGGTTGTAGATGTTGTAGAAGTTCGCCAGGCCGTTCGGCGTGACGTGCAGGACCTGCTCGATGTCGTCACTCTGGTTGGACAGGATCTTGGTGAAGTCGGCGAGCTTGTTGACCTGGCCGATCAGTGCCTCATTGTTGGTGCGCAGGAAGCCCTTGACGTCGGTGAGCGCCTGGTTGAGGGTGGCCAAGGTGCCGTCCAGGTTCGTGGAGCTGTCGGCCAACACCTGTGACACCGACGCGACGTGGTTGGAGAACTGCACGATCTGCTCGTTGCTCGATGACAACGCGTTGATGAGGATCTGCAGGTTCCTGATCGTGCCGAACAGGTCGGTGCGGGAGTCACCCAGGCGCCCCGCGGTCTGCGACAGTTCGCGCAGGGCCTGCCGGAACGAGTCACCGTTGCCGTCGAAGGTGTCGGCGGCCTGATTGACGAAGCTGCTCAGAGGCCCCTGCAGATCGCCCTGCCGCGGGCCGAGCTGCGCGCTCAGCTTCGTCAGTTGGTCCTTGACCTCGTCCCATTCGACCGGCACCCCGGTACGGTCCAGATTGATGCTGGCTCCAGCGGCCAGCTTCGCCCCACCCGTGTATGCGGGGGTCAGCTGAATGAACCGGGCCGATACCAGGTTCGGCGCCACGATGATGGCCTTGGCGTCCGCAGGCAGGTCAACGCCGTCCTGCACCGTCATGGTGATCTTCACGTCCGAGGGCCTCGGCTCTATCGAGTCGATCGTGCCGACCGGCACGCCCACCACCCTGACCTCGTCACCCTTGTAGAGCCCCACCGCGGAGCTGAAGTATCCGGTCACCTTGTGTCCGCCACGGGACGGCCACACCAGGTAGGCGCCTACGGCAAGCGTCACCACCAGCACGGCGGCGAGGGCGGGGCGGAGCCAGCGGCTGCGGTCGATGCGCGCGTTATGGGTCATGGTGACTTCGGCCTGATAATCAGCCGCTCGGCGATGAAGCCTCGCAGGTAGTCGGCCAGGCTGTCCGGCAGCTTGCCGGGCTGGAAGTAGGTGTCGAGCAGGACTTCGGCCAGCGACGCGGGCGGCAGGCCGTACAAGTTGATCTGGAAGCCGGGAGCGGAGCCGACCACCTCGCCCAGGGCCGTCGCGTACGGTGGCAGCCGCTTGAGCGCTTCGCTGATGTGGTCCTTATGCGCATTCAGGTTGTCCAGCACCAGGTTCAACTTGGTCAGTGCGGGGCCGAACTCGGTCTTGTTATCCGCGACGAATCCTGAAAGTTGCTGTGACACATCGTCGATACCGGCGATCAGGTTGCTCAGCGCCTGACGGCGTTCATCGAGTGCGGCGAACAACTGATTGCCGTCGACGATGAGTTGGTTGACCTGATCGGCCCGCTTCGCCAACACGTCCGAAACCGACTTCGCGCGGAACAGCAGTTGTTGCAGTGCCTCATCGCGCGCGTTGAGGCTGCGCGACAGCGAGGCCACACCGTCGAGTGCACCGCGCAGTTGCGGGGTGGCGTCGTGCAGGGTGTCGGTCAGCACACCCAACGCCTGCTCGAACTTCGGCTTGTCCAGGTCACTGGCGTTCTGACCGAGATCCTGCAGCGCCGTGTTGAGGGTGTAGGGCGTCGTCGTGCGGCCGAGCGGGATCGTCCTTGACGTGCCGCCGCCGCCGGGGGTCACCGCAAGGGACTTCTGACCTAGGACGGTGTCGGTCTTGATCGCCACCAGGGACTGGTCACCGACCTTGACGCTGCGGTCGACGGTGAAACTCACCTTGGCGGAGTCGCCGGCCAGCGCCACCGACGACACCGATCCGACCTTGATGCCCGACACGTTGACGTCGTTGCCCGGGGTGATCCCGCCGGCGTCGGTGAAGTAGGCCTCGTACACCTTGCCCTGCGGGAAGAACGGCAGCTTGCTGTAGCCGAACGACACCAGCACCAGGCATGCCACCAGCGCGATCCCAAAGATCCCGGTGCGCAGCGGATTTGGTTCCTTCCTATTGTTTGACAGGAGCGCACCTCCCCTTGGACGGGTCCGGCGGACCGCCGAACGGGATCAGAATGTCGCTGCCGGCCGGACCGTTGATCTTCATCCGGATCGAGCAGTAGTAGATGTTGAAGAACGAGCCGTACGCGCCCAATGCGTTGAGCCGCAGATAGTTTTCGGCGAGCGGCTCGATCACGGAATTGACGTCGGCCTTCCGGTCATCCAGCCTCGTCGCCAGTGGCCGGACGTTCTCGATCACGCCCTGCAGGGGCCGCCGGGAGGTCTTCAACAGATCGGTCAGGTCCGACGAGGCCGACGCCAACGGCGGGATCGCCCCGGCGATGGAATCGCGGCCCTGGGCCAGTCCGGTGATCAGCTGCTGAAGTTGGTCGACGGAGGCATCGAACTGGGCAGCTTTTCCGTCGACAGTGCCCAAAACGGTGTTGAGGTTGTTGATCACGTCGCCGATGAGCTGATCCCGGGCGGCAAGCGTAGTGGTGAAGGATCCGGTGGTCGACAACAGATCGGCCAACGCGCCGCCCTGGCCCTGCAGCAGCTCGATGACGGCGTTGCTGACCTCGTTGATCTTCGTGCCGTCGAGGCCCTTGAGGACCGGGCGCAAGCCGCCCAGCAGCGCATCCAGATCCAGGGCCGGCTGGGTGTTGCCCTTGACGATGGTGCCGCCCGGCGGAAGCTTCCGGAGGTCACCAGGTCCCGATGTGATCTCCAGATAGCGGTCGCCGACCAGGTTCTGGTAGCGGATCACGGCCTTGCTCGAGGTGTACAGCTGATACTTCTTGAGGACGTCGAAGGTGATGTCGACGGAGTTGTCGGGTGCGAGCTTGACGTCCTTGACCTTGCCGACCGGCACCCCGGCGATCCGGACGTCCTGCCCGGCCTTCAGCCGAGACGCGGTCTCGAAGTTGGCGTGATAGGTGCTGCCCGCCGCGAACCGGAACTGGCCGAAGGTGATCACCAGCCCCGCCGCGACGAGCAGCATCGCGACCGTGAAGATCACGACCTTGATCAGAGTCCTGTTGCCGCTCATCAGTAGTTATTCCGTTGGGCGTAGGCGCCGTTGAACAGGAACTGCAACGTCGACGGCGCGTCGAACTGCAGTTCGGTGTTGGGCTGGAACGGGACGTAGGCGTTGTCGGTCACCAGGAATGGCGCGTGATACCACGATCCGCCGTACTGCTTGTTCGGGATGTCGGGCAGGCCGCGGCAGTTCGGGCCACCTGAGGCGTTGACGATCGGCAGGCTCTCCGGATAGGTGTACGCCGGCGCACCGGGCAGGAAGTTCGACGAGACGAACAGCCCGGGTTTGGTGCCGCCGATGATCGGACCGAACTTGTTCGCAGCCGTCACCACTGCCTTCAGGAAGCAACCGAACTCCGGCGAGTAGTCGCCGAGCAGCTTCGTCGGCGCGCGGAACCGCTGGATCGCGGCGATGAAGTTGTCCTGCGCCGGAGCCAGGGTGTCGTACCCGTTGTTGGCCAGGCCGGTCGCGGCCAACAGTGTGGCGTTGAGGTTGTCCTGCTGGTCGACGATGGTGTTGCTGATGATGGGCACGTTGTTCAGCACGGTGACCAGGCCGGGCGCGGCGTCTCCGTACACGTTGGCCACCGCAGCCGTCTTCTGAAAGTCCTGTTGCAGCGTCGGCAGCTTCGGATTGAGCTGGGCCAGATAGCTGTTCAGCCCCGCCGTGGTTTGGCCGAGGTTGTCGCCGTTGCCCCGCAGGCCCTCCGCCAGGGCGCTGAGAGTCGCGTTCAGATCGACCGGGTCGACTTTGTGCAAGACGTCGACCAGCGTCTGGAACAGCGTGTTCACCTCGAGTTGCACCGACGAGGCCTGCACCTGACTACCCGGGCGCATCGGGGTCGGCGATGGCTTGCCCGGGGGCAGGAACTCCACCGACTTGGCGCCGAAAATCGTTGTGCCGGCGATGCGAACCACCGAATTGGACGGAACATAGCGCAACTGGCTGCTTTGCACCGCCAGCGTGAGCTTCGCCTGGTTGCCGGCGTACTCGATATCCTTGACCTTGCCGATCTGGATTCCGCGGTACTTGACCTTGGCGTCTTTCTCCATCACCAGACCGGCCCGTGGCGATGTCACCGTCACCGGGTCCGTCGAGACGAAAGCCTGGTTGTACGAGAGGTATGTGAAGACGGCGGCAGCCACGATCAGCGCCGCGAGGATCGCTGCCGCGATCCTGACGTGCGTACGCTTCGCGCTGATATCCGACGCCATTGTTCCCCTCTAACCGGAGAGGTTGAAGTTACCGGTCCCGCCGTAAACGGCGAGAGAGATGAACAAAGTGATGACCACGACCACGACCAGCGACGTGCGGACGGCCTGCCCGACTGCGATGCCGACGCCGACCGGGCCACCGGATGCGTTGTAGCCGTAGTAGGTATGCACCAACATGACGGCGATCGACATCACGATGGCTTGCAGGAATGACCACAGCAGGTCAGTCGGGATCAGGAAGGTGTTGAAGTAGTGGTCGTACAGGCCCGCGGACTGGCCGTTGATGAACACGGTGGTGAACCGGGCGGCGAAGAAGGCGGCCAGCACCGACAGCGAGTACAGCGGGATGATGGCGATCAGGCCGGCGATCAGCCGGGTGGACACCAGGTAGGACACCGAGTGCACTGCCATGGATTCGACGGCGTCGATCTCCTCAGCGACGCGCATGGCGCCGAGCTGGGCGGTAGTGCCCGCGCCGATCGTGGCGGCCAGCGCGATGCCGGCCACCACCGGCGCGACGATGCGGACGTTGAGGAACGCCGAGAGGAAGCCGGTCAGCGCCTCGATGCCGATGTTGCCCAGCGATGAGTAGCCCTGCACGGCGATGACGCCGCCGGAGGCGAGGGTGAGGAAAGCCGCGACACCGACGGTTCCGCCGATGATCACCAGCGCGCCGGTCCCCATCGTCATCTCGGCGATCAGCCGCACGGTTTCCTTGCGGTACTTGGTGACCGCGTTGGGGATGTAGCGCACCGACTGGCCGTAGAACAGCGCCTGCTCACCGAAGTTGTCGACCGCCCGGGGCACCCGCGAGAAAAAGCGCCGCAGCCGCAGCGTGGTGTCGTAGCTCGTGAAGCCGCTCATCGGACCAGAACCCGGACGCCGATGGCGGTCATGATGACGTTGATGACGAACAGGCAGATGAAGGCGTAGACCACCGTCTCGTTGACCGCCGTCCCAACGCCTTTCGGTCCACCCTTCACGGTAAGGCCGCGGTAGCAGCCCACCAATCCGGCGACCACGCCGAACAGCAGGGCCTTGATCTCGGCCAGCACCAACTCACCGAGCCCGGTCAGCACCGTCAGTCCGTTGATGAACGCACCCGGGTTGACGCCCTGCAGGAACACCGAGAAGACGTAACCGCCGGCAATGCCGATCGCGCACACCAGCCCGTTGAGCAGGAGCGCGACGAAGGTGGAGGCGAGCACGCGCGGAACCACCAGCCGCTGGATCGGATCGATACCAAGCACCCGCATCGCGTCGATTTCCTCGCGGATGGTGCGGGCACCGAGGTCGGCGCAGATCGCGGTCGCTCCGGCCCCCGCGACGACCAGCACGGTGACCACCGGGCCGAGCTGGGTGATGGTGCCGAACGCCGTGCCCGCGCCGGACAGGTCGGCAGCCCCGAGCTCACGAAGAAGGATGTTGAGGGTGAACGCCACCAGCACGGTGAACGGAATCGCGACCAGAAGCGTCGGGACGAGGGATACCCGCGCGATCATCCAGGTCTGATCAAGGAATTCCCTGAACTGGAACGGCCGCCGGAAAATTTTCGCGAAGGTGTCCAGGGACATTTCGACGAAACCGCCCACGGCCCGGGCCGGGGCCGCGAGCTGTTCGATCAACCTCGGTTCCCTTCTCCGGGCGGTGCGTTCTGAATGTCCGCCATGGCGAAGAGTCGGTGACTATTCGTCGTGGCGTCCCTTCCACCGCTCGTTCGGACGTCGCTCTGTGTGAGCCGGATCATACTAACTAGAACACGTTCGCAGTGTCAAAGAACGGAAAATTATGACGATTTCACAGGATTTGTCCAGGTCAGAGCTAGTGTCATGCAAGTCATTCTGTAACGTGTTCTAGTGCAAACGCAACATTGCCACCGCGCACTGGCGCGATCACGAGCCCATCAGCCCGGTCGCCGCGAAATTCAGCTTTGGGTCGCGTCCAGCAAAGTAATCGCGCATCGTGGAGCTGAGGTCGGCGAGCTCCCAGGCGTCCGCGTCGGCAGTGAATTGCCGCTCGGCACTCGGCGCAGACAGCAGGGTCACAGTTGGACCGTAGACGATGAACACCTGAGCGTTGACGCCTTCTGCCGCCGGCGAGGCCAGAAACCGGACCAGCGTCACCACATGTTCGGGCGACAGCGTGTCGGTCTGCCCCTCGTCCAGTTCCGGCGCGTCACCGAACACGTCGGCCGTCATCGCCGTGCGGGCCCGCGGGCAGATCGCGTTGGCGCGGACTCCGTAGCGTTCCAGCGCGCGGGCCGCCGACAGGGTCAACGCCGTGATACCCGCCTTGGCGGCGCCGTAATTGGCCTGTCCCTCTGGTCCGACCAGGCCGGCCTCCGACGACGTGTTGATGATCCGGCCGTACACCGACCCGGCAGTGCCTGATGTCGCCGGCCGAGCGGCTCCGGCCGCCTTGGCCTTCGACCGCCAGTAGGTGGCCGCGTTTCGGGTCAGCAGGAAGTGCCCGCGCAGATGCACGGCGATCACCGCATCCCACTCCTCGTCGGACATGTTGAACAACATGCGGTCTCGGGTGATGCCCGCGTTGTTGACGACGATGCTCAGACCACCCAGCCCGTCGGCACAGCTCACCAACTCGTCCGCGGTGGCGCGCTGGCTAATATCGCCGGCTACCGCGACGGCCTTTGCTCCGGCGCTGCTGATCTCGTCAATCACGTCGGAGGCGTCCAGGGCGGCCGCGATGTCGTTGACCACGACCGTCGCGCCGGCACGGGCCAGGCCGATCGCTTCCGCGCGCCCTAACCCGGCCGCCGCGCCCGTCACCACCGCGACCAGTCCGGAGAGATCGGTCGCGTCACCGTTTTCAGTCAATTTATGAATACCTCTAGCCTCGGCGGATCAGCGCGGCACGAGGGCATTCGGCGATCGCCTGCTCGGCCAGCTGCTCCTGGTCGGGGGGTACTTCATCCGTCTTGACGACGGCGTAGTCCTCGTCGTCAAGGTCAAACAACTCGGGAGCGATTCCCACGCACACGGCGTTACCCTCACACCGATCACGGTCCACTTCCACTCGCACGACTCAACCTCCTTGCACCCTGTGGGGCTGCCGGTCCATACCAGTCTCAGCTGGCTGCCCCACAATACGACCCGATCGGGGCCGGTTCGTGGACAACCGTCGCTGGACCCCAAGACTAGAACGTGTTACAACCAGGGTGGTTGACGGGTACATCTAATAGCAGAGGACGACCGGATGCGGATCAGTTATACCCCAGCTCAGGAGGAGCTGCGCCGCGAACTGCGGTCGTATTTCGCCGGGCTGATGACCCCCGAGCGCAGCGAGGCTCTCAGCTCGACGCTGGGCGAATACGGCACGGGCAATGTCTACCGGGAAACGGTTGCCCAGATGGGCAAGGACGGCTGGCTCACGCTGAGCTGGCCCACCGAGTACGGCGGTCAGGGCCGGCCGCCGATGGACCAGCTGATCTTCACCGACGAGGCCGCGGTCGCCGGCGCGCCGGTTCCGTTCCTGACGATCAACAGCGTCGCGCCGACCATCATGGCGTTCGGCTCCGATGCGCAGAAGGATTTCTATCTGCCCAGGATCGCGTCCGGCGACCTGCATTTCGCGATCGGCTACTCCGAACCGGGCGCGGGCACCGATCTGGCCGCCCTGCGGACCACTGCAGTGCGCGACGGCGACGAGTACGTGGTCAACGGCCAGAAGATGTGGACCAGCCTCATCCAGTACGCCGACTACGTCTGGCTGGCCGTGCGCACCAACACCGAGGCCAAGAAGCACCGCGGCATCTCGATGCTGATCGTACCCACTGACGCGCCCGGCTTCTCCTGGACGCCGGTGCACACGATGGCTGGTCCGGACACCAGCGCGACCTACTACCAGGATGTCCGGGTTCCAGTGTCCAGCCGCGTCGGCGAGGAGAACGGCGGCTGGAAGCTGGTCACCAACCAGCTCAACCACGAACGCGTCGCGTTGGTGTCGGCCCAACCGATCTTCATGGCGCTCAACGGGGTCCGCGAATGGGCGCAGAACACCAAGGATGCCCGTGGCGCGCGGCTGATCGACTCGGAATGGGTGCAGCTGAACCTGGCCCGCGTGCACGCCAAGGCCGAGGTGCTCAAGCTGATCAACTGGGAACTGGCATCGACCGAGGATGCCGCTCCCTCGCCCGCCGACGCATCGGCCGCCAAGGTGTACGGCACCGAGCTGGCCACCGAGGCCTACCGATTGCTGATGGAGGTGCTTGGCACGGCGGGCACGCTCCGGTCGAAGTCCCCTGGCGCGCTGCTGCGCGGACGCGTCGAGAGGATGCACCGCAGCTGCCTGATTTTGACGTTCGGCGGCGGCACCAACGAGATTCAACGCGACATCATCGGAATGGTCGCGCTCGGCCTGCCCAGGGTCAACCGGTAAGGAACATCATGGATTTCACGACAACCGAAGCCGCGGACGATCTGGGCGGCCTGGCCCGCACCATCACTGAATCTGTCTGCACTGCCGAACACCAGCGGAAGCTCGACGGGCTGGAGGGACGTGTCGACCGCGACCTGTGGGGCAAGCTGATCGAGGCCGACATCCTGTCCACCGCCGCGCCGGAATCATTGGGCGGCGGCGGTTTCGGAGTACTCGAGCAGGTGGCGGTGCTGGTGGCGCTGGGCCGTCAGCTCGCCGCGGTGCCCTACCTGGAGTCGGTGGTGCTCGGCGCGGGGGCGCTGGCGAAGTTCGGCTCCGAGTCGCTGCAGCGGGAGTGGGCGGCGCCCGCGATCAACGGGGAGAAGATCCTCGCGGTGGCGCTCGACGGCGAGATGGGCCAGGGTCCGGTGCGGGCGACGGCAAACGGAGCCGCGGAAGCGGCGACATCCGGCGCGAGCGGCGGGTTTCGTTTAACCGGCTCGCGCACGCAGATCGCGTACGGCCCGGTCGCTGACGCATTCCTGGTTCCCGCCGAGACGGATTCGGGCACGAAGGTTTTCCTGATCGCGGCGGACGACCCTGGCGTGACGGTCAGCGCGCTTGACACCACTGGGCACGGCAGCGTCGGGCATCTCGACCTGCGCGGCGTCGAGGCGGATCGCGTTGTCGGTGGCGACGATGTCGTCGCCTGGCTCACCACACACGGCGACCTGGGCCGCAGCGCATATCAGCTCGGCGTGCTCGAGCGGGCGCTGGAGCTCACATCGGAGTACGCGCGCGAGCGTGAGCAGTTCGACCGGCCGATCGGCAGCTTCCAGGCCGTCTCATCGCGGCTGGCCGACGGGTACATCGACGTCAAGGGACTGCGGCTGACGGTGACCCAGGCGGCGTGGCGATTGTCGGAAGATCTACCGGCAGACATCGAGGTCGGCACGGCCGCGTTCTGGGCGGCAGACGCCGGACATCGCGTGGCGCACACCACCGTTCACGTGCATGGCGGCGTCGGGATCGACATAGACCATCCGGTTCACCGTTACTTCCTGGCGGCCAAGCAAACGGAGTTCGCGGTCGGCAGCGCGACCGGGCAGCTGCTGCGCATCGGCCGTGAGCTGGCCGACACACCCGCCTGATCAGCGATGAGCGCTCGCGCGAAGAGCAGACGGCGTTGAGCGAGGGTCTGCCGACAGTCACCGGCCTGCTGACGCCGCTTGTCGGGGTTCACGATCGGGGCGTGTACTTCGCCGATGAGCCTCTTGGGCGAAGAGGAGACAACGCCGATGAGCCTCGTGGGCGAAGAGGAGACCACAGAGACTCCTTCATCAGCTGGCGTGCCCATATCGGGCACGGCGCCGCGATCGCTGCCGCCTTGAAGGCTCGTCTGGATCCCGAGCGCCCGCCGCACGTCGGGGTGTTGCTGCAGAACACCCCGGTCTTCTCGGCGGTTCTGGTCGCCGCCGCCCTTACGGGCATCGTGCCGGTGGGGCTGAACCCGGTTCGACGGGGCGCGGCGCTGGCCCGCGACGTCACGCACGCGGATTGTCAGGTGGTGCTGGCTGATTCGGCATCGGCAACGGCCCTCGACGTCGACTACATCGACATCGATTCGCCGCAGTGGGCGGCCGAGGTGGCCGAGCACAAGGACGTGCCGGTGGTCGCGTACGACGCCGATCCGAGCGACCTGTTCATGTTGATCTACACGTCGGGCACCAGCGGTGAACCCAAGGCGGTGAAGTGCAGCCAGGGCAAGGTCGCGATCGCAGGCGTCACGATGACGCAACGCTTCTCGCTGGGACCCGACGACGTCTGTTATGTGTCGATGCCGTTGTTCCATTCCAATGCGGTGCTTGTCGGCTGGGCGGTAGCGCTCGGGTGCAGGGGCTCACTTGTGTTGCGGCGCAAGTTCTCTGCATCGCAGTTCCTCCCGGACGTCCGGCAGTACGGCGCGACGTATGCGAACTATGTCGGCAAGCCGTTGTCCTACGTGCTCGCCACACCCGAGCGTGCCGACGACGCGGACAACCCGCTGCGGGCCGTCTACGGCAACGAGGGCGCACCCGCCGACGTCGAGCGGTTCGCCAGCCGGTTCGACACCGAGGTGATGGACGGGTTCGGGTCGACAGAGGGCGGGATCGCGCTCAGCCGCACACCGGATACCCCGCCCGGTGCGCTCGGCCCGCTGCCAGAAGGCACCGAGATCGTCGACGTGGAAACCGGTGAGCCGTGCCCGCCCTGGGTTACCGGTGAGCTGGTAAACGTCTCGGACGCAGGGCGTTTCGAGGGTTACTACAACGACCCCGATGCCGAGGCCGAGCGGATGCGCGGCGGTAGGTACCACAGCGGGGACCTTGCCTACCGCGACGAGAACGGCTACGCCTACTTCGCCGGCAGGCTCGGCGACTGGATGCGCGTCGACGGCGAGAACCTCGGGTCGGCACCGATCGAACGGGTGCTGCTGCGCCATCCCGACGTGGTCGAGGTGGCGGTGTACGGAATCCCCGCTCCCGATGTCGGCGATCAGGTGATGGCCGCGTTGGTGCTAACGGGCGGCGCGGAGTTCGATGCCGAGAAGTTCGTTGCCTTCCTGGCCGAGCAGCCCGATCTCGGGCCCAAGCAGTGGCCGTCGTTCGTGCGTGTCGGCGCCGAGCTGCCGCGGACCGAGACATTCAAGGTGATCAAGCGCCAGCTGTCCGCCGAGGGCACCGAGTGTGCCGACCCGGTGTGGCCGATCGCGCGTTAGGGCGCTCGGCGGGGCGCTGTCGTGAAGAAGTCGGACACATCGTCACATGTGCCGGTGGCCCTCTGGACTCGCAGAGCAAACCATCTCGGGTAAGTCCACCCGTATCCGGTTCGAAAGAATAAGTTGATCTACTCACCCTGCATAAGCGCACTTTGCACTTCGCTTCGCTACGGCGTCCCATCGAACACAGTTGCCGTCCACGGCAACGTAGCGAAAACAGCAGACTGACAGGAGTTATTGATGAGACGAACGGCAATCTCCGGGGCAGCCGCCGTGACTGCGGCCCTTGCGATCGTGCTGTCCGGTTGCGGCTCAAACACCAAGACCGCACCCAGCACCTCCACGTCGGCGTCGAAGACCACGAGCGCGACGACGAGCGCCAAGGCCGCCCCGTCGTCAAAGCCCAAGGTGTCGCCGCGCCAAGGGGACTCGAGCGGACCGAACCCGACGATCGCCAGCTACATCCGGCAGAACAACATCCAGGAGACACCGGTCAAGATGGGTGATCCCGGATCACCGACCATCGATTTGCCGGTGCTCGATGGTTGGGAGCCTGCCGGCGAGGACACGCCGGATTGGGCCTACGGCGCGATCGTCTACACCGGCCCGGAGGGTGCCGAGTACACGCCTAGCATCGTCGCGCTGGTGTCGAAGCTGACCGGCAACGTCGACCCGCAGAAGATCATCGACCTGGCGCCGGGCGAGTTGCAGAACCTGCCTGGCTGGAAGGCAAGCAACGAGGGCCAGGCCAGCACACTGGGTCAGTACCCAGCCTTCCAGCTGGGCGGCACCTGGACGCAGGACGGCCAGACCAAGATCGTCGCGCAGAAGACGGTCGTGATCCCTGGCAATGGCGGCGTCTATGTCCTGCAGCTCAATGCAGATGGGCTCGAGGACCAGGGCGAGATCGTGGGCTCTGCAACCAACGTGATCGACGAACAGACGAAGATCACTCCCTGATGTCGCAAGGCCACGCCGCCGGGGTGCACCCAATGCACTTCGGCGGCGTTCGGCTATCTGGGCGCTAGTTGATGCAGATCAGCTGTCGCGGATGCCATCCAGTCGCTGGGTGGCGTCATCGAAGCCCTTTACGAGTTCGGCGATGATGTCGGCGACGGGCCGGATCTCATTCATCCGGCCGACGATCTGGCCGACCGGCATCGCAACAGTATCGGGGTTGTCCGATTCGTTCATCCGCTGATGTGCCTCGCTGACGAGGATGTTCTGCAGCGGCATCGGCAACGGCTCGGGCGCATCCGGCGCGTCCCATGCGTCGGTCCAACGAGTCTTGAGCAGTCGCGCTGGCTTGCCCGTATAGATGCGGCGGCGCACCGTGTCGCTGGAATTCGCGCGCAGCAACGCTTCCTGGATCGTCGAAACGCCGCTCGGCTTGCGGTGGCCGAGGTCGTATTCGGCGGAGGTGAGGAACGCCGAGCCCATCCACACGCCCTGTGCTCCGAGCGCCAGCGCGGCGGCCACCTGACGGCCGGTCCCGATGCCGCCAGCGGCGAGCACCGGCGCCTTACCACCCAGCGCGTCAACAATTTCCGGCCACAAA
The DNA here is from genome assembly GCA_025965975.1 of Mycobacterium sp. GTDB lineage: Bacteria > Actinomycetota > Actinomycetes > Mycobacteriales > Mycobacteriaceae > Mycobacterium. The sequence continues at coordinate 21,579 of JAOPVX010000066.1, forward strand.
ACCATCGACCCGATCTCGCCGGTGTGCCCGCCTGCCTCATGGCCCTGGGCCACGACGATGTCGACACCGCTCTCAACGTGGCGCTGCGCGTGCTTGGCGCTGCCGGCCAGCGCGGCCACCGGGACGCCAGCCTCGTGGGCCTGGTCGATGACGTCGGGGGGCGGTGAACCCAGGGCGTTGGCGATCAGCTTGATCGGATGTTTGAGCGCCACCTCGACGTGCGAGCGGGCGACCGAATGCAACCAGCCCAGCACGCCTTCGTTGCGCGCCTCGTCGTCGGGCAGCGGCGGAACGCCAAGATCGGCAAGGGTTTTGGCGACGAAGTCGCGGTGCGATTGCGGGATCACCTTGTTGATGTCGACCGAGGTGCCCTCGGTAGGCATCTTGGCGGGCATGACGATGTCGACGCCATACGGGCTGCCGTCGGTGTTCTCGTCCATCCAGTGCAGGACGTTTTCGAGGTCGTCGGCGTCGTTGAACCGGACGCAGCCGAGGACGCCGAGCCCGCCTGCCTTGGTGACCGCGGCGGCGACCTTCTCCGATGGGGTGAAGACGAAGATCGGATAGTCGATGCCGAAGCGGTCACACAGCTCGGTTCTCATCAGGTTGGCGTTCCCACATGGTTGGCGTGCACGTCGTCGGCGGGCCGCTCCTCGGTCTGGTCCTTGGCCCAGCGGTAGTCGGGCTTGCCTGCCGGTGACCGCTTCACCTCATCGACGAACCAAAGGCTGCGCGGCACTTTGTATCCGGCGATCTCGGAGCGCACGAACGCGTCGAGTTCAGCCAGCGTCGGTTGCGCGCCTTCTCGCGGCTGCACGACGGCGGCCACGTGCTGACCGAAGCGCGGGTCAGGCACGCCGACCACCAGCGCGTCGAACACGTCGGGATGGCCCTTGAGCGCGGCTTCCACCTCTTCTGGGTAGATCTTCTCGCCGCCGCTGTTGATCGACACCGAACCGCGGCCCAGCATCGTGACCGAGCCGTCCTCCTCGACCTCGGCGTAGTCACCGGGGATCGCATAGCGCACGCCGTTGAAGGTCTTGAACGTCTCGGCGGTCTTCTTCTCGTCCTTGTAGTAGCCGACCGGGATGTTGCCCTTCTTCGCGATGACACCTCGCACACCGGAGCCGGGCTTGACCTCGTTGCCGTGTTCGTCGAGGACGACCGTGCGGTGATCGATCGTCACGCGCGGTCCGCCCATGTGGTGCTCGCCCTTGGCGACGATGCTGGTGCCGCCGAATCCGGTTTCCGACGAGCCGATCGAGTCGGTAATGACCCGGTTGGGCAGCAGTTCGAGCAGCTTCTCCTTGATGCTCGTCGAGAACAGCGCGGCGGTGCTGGCCAGCAGGAACAGCGACGACAGGTCGTAGTCCTCGCCCTTGTCGTGCGCGGCCTGCAGCGCGTCGAGCAGCGGCCGGGCCATCGCGTCGCCGGTGAAGAACAGCAGGTTCACCTTGTGTTCGTGAATCGCACGCCATACCTCGTCGGCGTTGAATTCCGGTGCCAGCACAGTGGTTTGGCCAGAGAAGATCGACATCCAGGTGGCCGACTGCGTGGCGCCGTGGATCATCGGCGGGATCGGGTAGCGGATCATCGGCGGGTTCGCCGCGGCCGCCTTGGCCAGGTCGTACTCGTCCTTGACGAATTCGCCGGTCGCAAAGTCGGTGCCACCGAACAGCACCCGGTAGATGTCCTCGTGACGCCACATCACGCCCTTGGGGAAACCGGTGGTCCCACCGGTGTAGAGCAGATAGATCTCGTCGGCGCTGCGCTCACCGAAGTCGCGTTCGGGTGAGCCCTGCTCCAACGCGCAGTAGAACTCGACGCCGCCGTAGCGCTGAAAGGCCTCATCTTTTACGTCACTACCGTCCTCGACCACCAGGGTCGTCTTGACGTTCGACGTCTCCGGCAGCACGTTGGCGACACGGTCGGCATAGCGGCGCTCATGCACGAGGGCGACCATGTCGGAGTTCACGAACAGGTACTTCAGCTCGCCCTCGACGTAGCGGAAGTTGACGTTGACCAGGATGGCGCCGGCCTTGACGATGCCGAGCATCGCGATCACGATCTCGATGCGGTTGCGGCAGTACAGCCCGACCTTGTCGTCCTTCTTGACACCCCGGTCGATGAGGTAGTGGGCGAGGCGGTTGGCCTTCTCCTCCAGCTGTCCATAGGTGATCTGCTCGTCTGCGCAGATCAAGGCGACACGGTCAGGCACAGCGTCGATGGCGTGCTCGGCAAGATCGGCAATATTCAGGGCCACGGCCCTAAATTAGAACGTGTTACATTTTCTGACAAGTCTGTGGCGACGACGCAGGAAGGCGGACACCCGTGAGCGGTGCTGACTCTAGTACTCCAACTGGTCCCGACGCCCTCATTGAGCAGCGCGGACACACTCTGATCCTCACGCTGAACCGGCCAGAGGCGCGCAACGCACTTTCGACCGAGATGCTCTCGATTATGGTCGAGGCGTGGGACCGGGTCGACAACGATTCCGAGATCAGATCGTGCATCCTGACCGGCGCAGGCGGGTACTTCTGCGCGGGCATGGATCTCAAGGCGGCGACGGCCAAGCCGCCGGGCGACTCGTTCAAGGACGGCAGCTACGACCCGTCCCGCATCGACTCGCTGCTCAAGGGCCGGCGGCTGACCAAACCGCTGATCGCGGCGGTCGAGGGCCCGGCCATCGCGGGTGGCACCGAGATCCTGCAGGGCACCGACATCCGCATCGCGGGTGAGAGCGCCAAGTTCGGCGTCTCCGAGGCCAAGTGGAGCCTGTACCCGATGGGCGGCTCAGCGGTGCGGCTGGTCCGCCAGATTCCCTACACGTTGGCGTGCGACATACTGCTGACCGGGCGTCACCTCACCGCCGCGGAAGCCAAGGAGATGGGCCTGATCGGCTACGTCGTCCCTGACGGCACGGCGCTCGAGAAGGCTTTGGAGATCGCCGAGGTGATCAATAAGAACGGACCGCTTGCGGTGCAGGCGATCCTGAGGACGATCCACGAGACCGAGGGCATGCATGAGGACGACGCCTTCAAGATCGACACCAAGATCGGCATCGAGGTGTTCGTCTCCGACGACGCCAAGGAAGGTCCGCTGGCGTTCAAGGAGAAGCGCGCGCCGAACTTCAAGCTGCGCTAGCGAGAACCGTAACGTCACGGCGGACAATCCGTCGATATTCCGCCGTAGCGTTACGGTTTCGCGTGGCTGGCCTCAGCCCAGCGGCTTGGTTGGGGTGAACCTGACCGGCATCTTCTCGAGGCCGCTGACGAAGTTCGCCGGCCGCAGGGGCAGGTCGGCGTCCGAAGTCAAGCGCATATCCGGCAGCCGCTTCAGCAGACGCGCCTGCATGATCGACAGCTCGAGTCGAGCGAGCTGGTTGCCAAGGCAGAAGTGCGTGCCGAAGCCGAACGCGAGGTGGTTGTTCGGGTATCGCTCGATGTTGAAGCTCTCCGGGTCCCCGAACACCTTCTCGTCGAAGTTGGCCGACTCGAACAACAGGATCATCTTCTCGCCCTCTTTCAGGCGAGCGCCGTGAAACTCCGTGTCCGCGGTGATCGTTCGGGCCATGTTCTTCACGGGAGCGGTCCAGCGCAGCATTTCTTCAATCGCATTGGGCAGTAACTCCAAGTCGTTAGCGAGGCGCTGGTGCTGATCGGGGTGGCGCAGCAATTGTCTTGTGCCACCGGACAACGTGTGGCGAGTGGTCTCGTCGCCACCGATCAAGAGCAGCAGAACCTCGGTGACGATTTGATGGTCCTCCAGTCGTGATCCTTCGACCTCCGCGTGCACGAGGACACTCACCAAGTCGTCGGTCGGCTGCTCTTTGCGAGCCGCGATCATGCCCATCATGTACTCGGTGTAGGCCGCGAAGGCATCCATCGTGACCTGCATGTCCGCTTCGGCCGCAGTACTGCTCAAGGAGCTGACCAGGTCGTCGGACCACTTGAGGAACATCTCGCGTTCCTCGGGACGCACCCCGAGCATGTCACCGATGACCGCCATCGGCAGCGGCGCGGCGAGGTCCCAGACGAAGTCGCACTCCCCTCGCTCGCACACCGCATCGATGAGCATGTCGCACAGGGAACGGATGGATGCCTCAAGATCCTTCACCCGTTTGCGCGTGAAGCCCGCGTTGACGAGCTTGCGCCGCAACAGATGTTGGGGATCGTCCATCTCGATCATCATCTCGACCCCCGGCTGGTCGGGCCGGATGCCGCCCGCGTTGGAGAACAACTCGGGTTGCCGCTCGGCCTCGATCACCGCCTGGTAGGTGGCCGCGGCGGCCAAGCCGTTGCGGTCGCGGAAGACGGGTTCGTTCTCCCGCATCCAGCGGTAGACGGCCCGGGAGTCACCGGCGTAGAACGCGCCGTCGGTGAGGTCTACGTCCGGTTTGGTCGTCGTCATTGTCAAACCTCCTGCGCATCGCCGAACGACATCTCCACGTTGCCAGCTGAACTCGAGACCAGCGCGCGCTTCGGGAAGCCTAGCGAGGCCAGCTCTTTCGCGTATGGATGTTCGCCGAGTCGAACTCGTGCACCACCTAGCCGGTACCGCACACCGGTCAGCGACATCTCCCCGAGGGTTTCGCGCAAGACGCGGTCACGATACGAGTACGTAGGGTGTGCCTGCGGACGCGAGGTGAGGGCCGACGGCACGGGCAGGCCGGGCCGGAACTCCATGCCCACCGCCAGCTGGCCGTCGATGCTGACGTCGAATCCGAACTGCCGACCATCGCGCACGGTGAAGTCGGCCATCACCTTCGGGTAGCCCCAAATCGTCTGTCCCGCCTCCAAAGTGAACGCCTGGTCGACGGGAAGGTGGTGAATGAAGGCGCCGGCCGACTGCAGTGCCCGCGGGCCGCTCGCCGTCGACCCTGGCGGATTCACCATCACGTTGGTGCCGTATTCGTAGTACTGGCCCAAGTCACCGTCGACGTAATGCATGAGCATCAGGACCACGATGGCCCGCCCTGGCAGATACCGGCAGACCTGCATGCCGCTGTAGTCGATCATCTGCTGGGCGGCATCGGCATCGACGGAGAACATCGCCATGTGCTGGTTGGCCTTGCGGATCTTCACCGGCATCGTGAGAACCGTGCCGGCGATGGTGTGCTGCGAGGCAGTCATCCGGTCAATCTAGAACGCGTTCTAGTTGCGCGTCTATACCACGTCAGGCGAGTGTCGCCAGCTCGTGGATCTGCTCGGCGTTGCGGCCGGTCACGACCATCATCGTGACGCCAGCGGCCTCCCACACCTTGATCTGCTCACGCACGTAGTCCAGATCGCCGACGATCGCGGCGTCGTCGACCAGCTCGTCGGGGATGACCGTCGCCGCCTCGTCCTTGCGGTCAGTGCGGAACAGCGTGGTCACGTCGTCGACCACCTCGGCGTATCCCATCCGGCGGTACACGTCGGCGTGGAAGTTGGTGTCCTCGGCGCCCATGCCGCCCATGTAGAGCGCCAGGTAGGGCTTCATCGCCGCGAACGCGGCGCTGCGGTCGTCGGTGATCACGATGTTGGCTGTCGCGCAGATCTCGAAGTCCTCCCGGCCGCGGCGGGCGCCTGGCCGCGCGAACCCCTCGTCGAGCCAGTCGTTGTAGGTGTCGGCCATGCGTGGCGTGTAGAAGATCGGCAGCCATCCGTCGCAGATCTCGGCGGCCATCGCCACGTTCTTCGGGCCTTCTGCGCCAAGCATGATCGGGATGTCGGCGCGCAGCGGGTGGGTGATCGGCTTCAGCGCCTTGCCCAAGCCGGTGGTGCCCTCCCCGGTCAGCGGCAGCGGGTAGTGCGGGCCGTCGCTGGTCACCGGCGCCTCGCGGGCCCAGACCTGCCGGATGATGTCGATGTACTCCCGCGTGCGGGCCAGCGGCTTGGGGAAACGCTGCCCGTACCAGCCCTCCACGACCTGCGGTCCCGACACCCCGAGCCCGAGGAGGTGCCGCCCGCCGGACAGGTGATCCAGTGTCAGCGACGCCATCGCGCAGGCGGTCGGCGTACGCGCCGACAGCTGCACCACCGACGTGCCAAGCCGCATCCGACTGGTCGACGCTCCCCACCAGGCCAGCGGCGTGAACGCGTCCGACCCCCACGCCTCGGCGGTGAACACGGTGTCGAACCCGGCGTCCTCGGCCGCGGCGACCAGTTCCGGCGCGTTCGTCGGTGGCTGCGCGCCCCAATATCCGAGCTGTAGTCCGAGCTTCATGCGAGCCGCCTTTCTTGGCCGTCCGGACCGTACCTTGAAACCATTCTTAGAACCTGTTCTACTCGATGCCGTGACCACCAGCCAAAGCAGCCCGGTGCAGATCGACCCGCATGAGCCGCCCCTTTCGGCACCGCTGAAGCTGTCCTTCGACTACACCCGTTCAGTCGGACCACTCCTCAGCCAGTTCTTCACCGCCCTGCGCGAGCGAGGCATCGTGGGCGTGCGCGGTTCGGACGGGCGAGTGCATGTGCCGCCTGCCGAATTCGACCCCGTCACCTATGGACGACTGACCGAGATCGTACCGGTGGCCAGCGTCGGGACCGTGGTGTCGTGGACCTGGCAGCCTGCCCCGCTGGAGGGCCAGCCGCTCGACCGGCCGTTCGCGTGGGCACTGATCAAGCTCGACGGTGCGGACACCCCGCTGCTGCACGCGGTCGACGCCGGTTCCTCCGACGCGATCAAGTCCGGCACCCGGGTGCACGTGCACTGGGCCGACGAACCGGTCGGCGCGATCACCGACATCGCCCACTTCGCGCTTGGCGACACGGCCGAGGCGGTGCCGGACACGACGGACGACCGTGACCCGGTCACCGTGCAGGTGACGCCATCCGCGATCGAGATTCAGCACACCGCTTCACTTCCCGAGAGCGCCTACCTGCGGGCGTTGCAGCAGGGCAAGCTCCTCGGTGGACGGACCGGCAAGGACGGGAAGGTCTACTTCCCAGCGCGCGAAGCCGATCCCGCGACCGGCCGGCAACTCGACGACTTCATCGAGTTGCCGGACAAGGGCACCGTGACGACGTTCGCTGTCATCAACATCCCCTTCGCCGGCCAGCGCATCAAGCCGCCGTACGTCGCGGCGTACGTTCTGCTCGACGGTGCCGACATCGCGTTTCTGCACCTGATCCAGGAGATCGACGCCACCGAAGTCCGGATGGGCATGCGTGTCGAGGCGGTGTGGATACCCAGCGAGGAGTGGGGCCTTGGCATCGACAACATCGAGTACTTCCGGCCGACCGGCGAACCTGACGCCGATTACGACACCTACAAGCACCACCTGTAAGAGGGATTGGACCGTGACTGAACGCGACATAGCTGTCGTCGGCTTCGCCCACGCGCCGCACGTGCGCCGCACCGACGGAACCACCAACGGCGTCGAAATGCTGATGCCCTGCTTCGCCTCGATATACGAAGAGCTGGGCCTGAAGCAGACCGATATCGGCTTCTGGTGCTCCGGATCGTCGGACTATCTTGCGGGTCGGGCATTTTCGTTCATTTCGGCCATCGACTCGATCGGGGCGGTGCCGCCGATCAACGAGTCGCATGTCGAAATGGACGCGGCATGGGCGCTCTACGAGGCCTACATCAAGCTGCTGACCGGTCAGGTCGACACCGCGGTCGTCTACGGGTTCGGCAAGTCCTCGGCGGGTACCCTGCGCCGGGTCCTCGCGCTGCAGACCGATCCCTATACCGTCGCGCCCCTGTGGCCCGACTCCGTTTCGATAGCCGGCCTGCAGGCGCGGTTCGGCCTTGACGCAGGCAAGTGGACGGCCGAGCAGATGGCCCAGGTGGCGCTGGATTCGTTCGCGGTCGCCCAACGTACCGACTCGGAGAAACCCGCCAAGAGCATCGACGAACTGCTCGCCCGCCCGTACTTCGCGGATCCGCTGCGCCGTCACGACATCGCACCGATCACCGATGGCGCGTCCGCGATCGTGCTTGCGGCGGGCGACAAGGCCCGTGAGCTCCGCGAGAACCCGGCGTGGATAACCGGTTTCGAGCACCGCATCGAGACCCCGGTGCTTGGCGCGCGGGACCTGACGACCTCGCCGTCGACCACGGCGTCGGCCAAGGCCGCGACGGGCGGCGACACCGGCTCCATCGAGGTGGCCGAGATCTACGCGCCGTTCACCCATCAGCACCTGATCCTGACCGAGGCGATCGGCCTTGGGGGGTCGACGAAGGTGAACCCGTCGGGGGGCGCGCTGGCGGCCAACCCGATGTTCTCCGCAGGCCTCGAGCGCATCGGCTTCGCCGCGCAGCACATCTTCAACGGCTCGGCCCGGCGGGTGCTCGCGCACGCCACGAGTGGCCCCGCGCTGCAACAGAATTTGGTGGCGGTCCTGGAAGGAAAGAACTGATGGCGGGGCAGTTGGCCGCGGTGCTCGGCACCGGGCAGACGAAGTACGTCGCCAAGCGGCAAGACGTGTCGATGAACGGCCTTGTCCGCGAGGCGATCGACAAGGCGCTTGCGGACTCGGGGTGCACGTTCGACGACGTCGACGCCGTTGTGGTCGGTAAGGCGCCCGATTTCTTCGAGGGCGTGATGATGCCCGAGCTGTTCATGGCCGACGCCGTCGGCGCCACCGGCAAGCCGCTGATCCGCGTGCACACCGCAGGCTCGGTGGGCGGCTCGACGGCCGTGGTGGCCGCCAGCCTCGTGCAGTCGGGCAAGTACCGGCGGGTGCTGGCAATGGCGTGGGAGAAGCAGTCGGAGTCGAATGCCATGTGGGCGTTGAGCATTCCGGTGCCGTTCACCAAGCCGGTCGGCGCGGGCGCCGGTGGGTATTTCGCGCCGCACGTGCGGGCATACATCCGTCGTTCGGGCGCGCCGGCGCACATCGGCGCGATGGTGGCGGTCAAGGACCGCCTCAACGGGGCCAAGAACCCGTTGGCCCATCTGCACCAACCCGACATCACGCTGGAGAAGGTGCTGTCGTCGCAGATGCTGTGGGATCCCATCCGTTTCGACGAGACGTGCCCCTCCTCAGACGGCGCGTGCGCGCTGGTGATCGGCGACGAGGCCGCCGCCGATGCGCGCGTCGCCGACGGCCATCCCGTCGCGTGGATCCACGCGACGGCGCTGCGCACGGAACCGCTGGCATACTCGGGCCGCGACCAGGTCAACCCCCAGGCAGGACGCGATGCGGCCGCCGCGCTGTGGAAAGCGGCCGGGATCACCAGCCCGATCGACGAGATCGACGTCGCCGAGGTTTACGTCCCGTTCTCGTGGTTCGAGCCGATGTGGCTGGAGAACCTCGGTTTTGCGCCAGAAGGTGAGGGCTGGAAGCTCACCGAAGCGGGTGAGACTGCAATCGGCGGCCGCATCCCCTTCAACCCGTCCGGCGGCGTGCTGTCGTCGAATCCGATCGGCGCGTCGGGCATGATCCGCTTCGCCGAAGCGGCGATTCAGGTGATGGGCAAGGCCGGTGACCACCAGGTCGAGGGCGCCCGCAAGGCGCTTGGACACGCATACGGCGGCGGGTCGCAGTACTACTCGATGTGGGTCGTTTCGGCGGACAAGCTGTGACGCTGACGAGCGCTTGCGCGAGGAGTCGATCATGATGCAGTACACCTGCAGCGTGGCGATGGGTCCGATCGACCAGCTGATCGAGATCGCCAAGACCGCAGAGGAAGTCGGGTTCGACTCGATCGCGCTGCCGGACTCGGTGTTCTACATGGAGAAGCAGTCCGCGGACTATCCGTACACCGCCGACGGCTCACGGATGTGGAATGAGGACACGCCATGGGCCGATCCGCTCATCGCCGCCGGTGCCATGGGTGCGGTGACCTCGAAGCTGCGGTTCTACACGAACGTGATGAAGCTCGGATCCCGCAACCCTCTTCTACTGGCACGCCAGGTGGGGTCGGTGGCCAACCTGACCAAAAACCGCTTCGGGTTCGGCGTCGGAATCGGCTGGGCACCTGAGGAATTCGAATGGTGCGGCGTGCCCTATGCGAAGCGCGGCAAGCGTGTCGACGAGATGATCGAGGTGATCAAGCTCGTCCTCGACGGCGGCATGGTCGAGTTCCACGGCGAGTTCTACGACTTCGATAGGCTGCAGATGAGCCCCGCGCCGAGCAAGCCGGTGCCGTTGTACGTCGGCGGCCACACCGAGGTGGCTCTGCGGCGTGCCGCCCGGATCGGCGACGGCTGGACCAGTGCGATGATGACCTGCGACCAGCTGGCCGAGACCATCGGCAAGATCAACGCATTGCGGGCCGAATACGGCCGTGGCAACGAGCCGTTCGAATTCCAGGCGGTGTGTATCGACAAGTTCGGTGTCGACGGGCACCGCGAGCTCGCCGAGGCGGGCGTCACCGACAACATCGTCATCCCGTGGATATTCGACGGGCTGAGTTTCGACGCTCCGATCGACAAGAAGAAGGACTCGCTGAAGCGCTTCGCCGACACCTACATCCACTCGGGATGGCAACGGTGACCGACTCCCCCGTCCACTTGGCGGGCAAGCGCTCCCGCGAAGCCGCCATGGCTCGCGACAAGGAGGCCTGGCTGGCGGTGTTCGCCGACGATGCCATCGTCGAGGATCCGATCGGACCGTCGCACTTCGACCCGGAGGGCAAGGGCCACCGCGGCAAGGAGGCGATCGCAAAGTTCTACGACATGGCGATCGCACCGAGCGAGCTCACGTTCAACTTCGAGAAGACCTACCAGTGCGGCAACGAGGAAGCCAACGTCGGCAACATCGTGATCAAGGCCGCCGGATACGAGGTCACCGCGGAGGGTGTGTTCACCTACCGGGTCGACGACGAGGGCAAGATCGTAGCGCTGCGCGCATACTGGGAACTCGACCGCGCGACCGCCAGCGCACGAAAGATCTAGTCTGCCATTGATTTCGGGCAGCGCGGTCACCGCCGTAGCTTTGCATCATGCACGAATGGGACACCTTCGCGGTCGTCGTAGGAGGCTCGGCCGGAGCGCTGGTCGGGCTGCTGTTCGTCGCGATATCAATCCATGCCGCGCGGATGGCGGCATCGCCAGACCTACGTGGCAGGGCCGCGCAAACGCTGGTGATCTTCGCCGCGTTGTTGTTGATCGCACTGCTGCTCGCGATTCCCGAGCAATCGCAGCGTGTCCTTGGGGCCGAATTCCTTCTGCTGGCTGCGCTCGTGGCTACGGCACTGATCTGGCTCGATCACCGTGCCCGACAGACTGATTCGCCCCGGCCGGTAGCGCGCTTGCGGGTGGGCTGATGGTATCTGGCGTCGACTGGGCGGACTTCGCCCTGGTACCAGTCATCTGCGCGGCGATGGTCGGCGGGCTGGCAAGTGCCTGGCTGTTGTTGACCAAGTTGACCGACTGATGCGGCGTCACGGTCGCTGTTCGTGGACCTCCGCGAGCCCAGCCAGGTACCGGCGGGCCAGGTCCTGATACGCGGCCGGGTTTCCGTTCACCCAGGTCTCCGCGCCGGTACCGGCGATCGGGCCCCTGACCTTCGCCGGCGCCCCCGTCACGACCACCTCGTCGGGAATCTTCGTGCCACCGACCACCAGCGAGTGGGCGGCGATCAGGCTGCGCGACCCGATCACCGCGCCGTCCAGCACAGTGCAGTGGTTGGCGAGGACGGCCTGGGCCCCGATGTGCACCCCGTGTACGACGCAGCCGTGTGCGACGGTGGCGCCCGGTCCGACGTCGACCGGAATGCCCGGCGGGGCGTGCAGCACGCAGCAGTCCTGCACGTTGGCGCCCTCGCGAACGATGATGGGGGCGAAATCGGCCCGAAGCACGGCGTTGAACCACACCGACGCGCCCGCCTCGACGTGAACGTCGCCGATCAGGGTGGCGGTGGGGGCAATGAACGCGGCTGGGTCGATCGTCGGTGATCGGCCCTCGAATGAGTACAACGGCATCGTCTAGATATACCGCAGGTAAAACGCATTTAGATTGCGCATAGGCAGGCAAAAACTGTAACGTGTTCTAGTTAGACGGCACAGATTGGGAGGCCCAAGGGTGACCACCGAAACCGCAGGCATTCGCGAGATCGACACCGGCGCGCTGCCGGACAGGTACGCGCGTGGCTGGCACTGCCTTGGCCCAGTGAAGGACTACCTGGACGGCAGGCCGCACGGCGTAGACATTTTCGGCACCATGTTGGTGGTCTTCGCCGACTCCCATGGCGACGTCAAAATCCTCGATGGTTACTGCAGGCATATGGGCGGCAACCTCACCCAGGGCACCATCAAGGGCGACGAGGTCGCCTGCCCGTTCCACGACTGGCGCTGGGGCGGCGACGGCAAGTGCAAGCTGGTGCCCTACGCCAAGCGCACACCGCGACTGGCCCGCACCCGTTCGTGGACGACCGATGTTCGCAGCGGTCTGCTGTTTGTCTGGCACGACCACGAGGGCAATCCGCCGCAGCCCGAGGTCCAGATTCCCGATATTCCGGAGTTCGCCAACGACGAGTGGACCGACTGGCGGTGGAACTCGATCCTCATCGAGGGCTCCAACTGCCGCGATATCATCGACAACGTCACCGACATGGCGCACTTCTTCTACATCCATTTCGGTCTCCCGACGTACTTCAAGAATGTGTTCGAGGGCCACATCGCTTCGCAGTACCTGCACAACGTCGGCCGCCCCGACATCAACGACATGGGCACGACCTACGGCGAGGCGCACCTGGATTCCGAGGCGTCGTACTTCGGCCCGTCGTTCATGATCAACTGGCTGCACAACAACTACGGTGGCTACAAGGCCGAATCGATCCTGATCAACTGCCACTACCCGGTCACTCAGGATTCCTTCGTGCTGCAGTGGGGCGCCATGGTCGAGAAGCCGAAGGGCCTTGACGAGGCGATGACCGATAAACTGGCCAAGACCTTCACCGAAGGGGTCAGCAAGGGCTTCCTGCAGGACGTCGAGATCTGGAAACACAAGACCCGCATCGACAATCCGCTGCTGGTCGAGGAGGACGGCGCCGTCTATCAGATGCGTCGCTGGTATCAGCAGTTCTATGTGGATGCGGCCGCGGTCAGCGCAGATATGACCGACCGCTTCGAGATCGAGATCGACACCACGGCGGCCAACGAGAAGTGGCACGTCGAGGTCGAGGAGAACCTCAAGCAGCAGGCGGAAGAGAAAGAGAAGGCGCAGCCGGCGCGATGAGCCCGCGCGAGGAGGCACCGGACGTCGACCGGCTGGCCCGGTCGATGCTGATGCTCTACGGCGCGCACGACGATCACGACGAACACGAGGCCAGCGGCGGCGCTCGGAGTTTTTCCAAACCACCGAATTTCGCGGCTGACCCCGACCGCGCCGCTGCCGTGCGGGAGGCCACACAACGTGACCGCGAGCGCTACCTGACGTCGGGTCTGGTGTCCGTCGACTGCCGCTTCTGTCACGTCGCGGTGCAGGTCAAGAAACTCGGCCCGGCGCACACGAGCGTGCAGTGGAACGGCGAAGCCTCCCGGCGCTGCGCATACTTCGCCGAGATCCGGCAGTCCGGCGGCGAGTCCGCGCGCGTTCGGGCATGCCCGAAGCTTGCCGACAGCATCAAACACGCAGTGGCCGAGGGATGTTTGGAGGACGTCTCGTCCGCCCCCTCCCCCGGCGACGGCTAGCTCTGCAACCCCTTGAAGCGGTCCTTCACCTGCTCGTCGGTCAGGCCGTAGTCGGCCAGCGAGTAGGTGTGCTTGGGCGCGCGTGGACCCTTCTTGCTCTCGGCGTGGCTCTCCTCGATGGCCGCCCGCGCCGCGTCGGTCACCTCAATGCCGAAGTGACGGTAGATCGCCTCGACCTCGCGCACCGGGTCGGCGATCAACTCGAAGTAGTCCATGTCGTAAAACTGGGCCGAATCATGTTTGACCCGTTCGGCATTGAACAACTCCAGCCCGCGAGACCAGGTCTGAAGTGAGTCCTGGCCGATCGTCGTGCCGACGAAGCTCGTCGACCAGCCCTCGGTGGTGTGCTGCGCCAGTGAACACATCGACGCCATGAGGGTCTCCGCCGGCCGGTGGCACTGGATGACCAGGGCATCGGGGTACGTGGCGAACAACGCGTCGAGCGCGAACAAGTGGCTCGGATTTTTCAGCACCCACCGTTTCTCGGCGTCGTTCATGCCGATCAGCTGAAGGTTCTTGCGATGCCGCTGATACGGCATCGTCCAGTCCTGCTTCGCCAGCCACCGCGCGTAGGTCGGGACATGCGCCAACGTCTCGTAGGACACCGAGTGCAGCGACTGACGCAGCAGCTGCCAGCACTCCTCCACCTCGTCGGCGGTCATGTAATGCAGGCCGGTGTAGTCGGGGTTCTCGTTGTGCGCCTTGGTGAACTGCGCGTCGAGCTGCTGGAAAACCGGATTCTCCGACCAGGTTTCGCGCGGCGGGCGCGGCTGCGGGAATTCGGCCAGCCACAGCTGAAGACCCTGATGCCTTGGATCCGCGCTCAGCAACCGGTGCAGCGCGGTGGTGCCGGTGCGCGGCAGGCCCGTGACGAAGATGGGCCGTTCGATCGCCACCTCGGCGTGCTGCGGGTACCGCTTCCACGCGGCCTCCGACAGCAGCCGGGCCACCAGCGCGTTGCGCGCGAAGAACCGGGACATCTTGCTGCCCAGCTCGGTGAAACCGGCCTCACGCGCATACGAGTCGAGCAGCACGCCGAGCGCTTCGCGGTAGTTGTCGTCGTCGGCGCCGAAATCGTCAAGACCGCACGCCTTGGTGGCCGAGGCGTGCAGTTCGTCGACGGTTCCGACGTCGGTTCGTGCCGTCATCAGGCCTTATACTCCCCGCAGTTGACGTCAAGGGTCTGGCCGGTGATGCCGCTGGACAGGTCGCTGGCCATGAACAGGATCGCCGACGCAACTTCCTCCTCGGTGGGCAGCCGCTTCAGATCGGAGTTCACGGCGGCCGCATCGTAGATCTGCTCGACTGTGGTGCCGTACTTGCCTGCCTGGTGGTTGAAGTAGCCCTTCAGGGTGTCGCCCCAGATGTAGCCCGGCACCACCGAGTTGACACGGATGCCCTGTTCGCCGAGCTCGGTGGCCAGCGACTGCGACATCGCCAGCAGCGCCGACTTCGCCATCTTGTAGGCGCCGTACTTGGCCTGTGAATGCCGGACCACCATCGAGTTAACGTTCACCACCGAGCCGTTGGTCTCGGCCAGCGCAGGCGTGAAGCCCTGGGTGATCCGTAGCGCGCCGAGCACGGTGAGCTCGATCGCATCGCGGATGTGCTGGAACGTGGTGTTGGCCAACGGTTTCATCGATGGCACCCGGAACGCGTTGTTGATCAGCACGTCCACCCTGCCGTACGCGGCCAGCGAGGCCTCTACGAGGTTGTTGACCTGATCCTCGTCGGTGATGTCGGTGCCGATGGCCACCGCGCGCCTGCCCATGTCGGTGATCTGCTTGGCAACATCGTCGAGGCGTTCGACGGTGCGCGCCGCCAGCACCAGGTCAGCGCCCGCCTCGGCGCATCGGCGCGCCAGCGTGGTGCCAAGGGCGGGCCCAACGCCGCTGATCACAACGACCTTGTTGTCCAGCAATCCGGCCATCTGTCTATCCCACCATCCTGTCGGCAATCTGCTTCTGGCGCAGCGCGATCCGGGTGCGCCAATCCTCATCGGAGATCTTGTTGGTTTCGTGATACGGCAGCGCGGCGGCCACCTTGTCGATGTCGACGACCTCGACGGTCGGGCCGTCGGCCTCGGTCAGCTCACGAGACACCCGCTGCCACCGGAACTGCAGGAAGCCCTTGCGGTGGTCGAGCGTCTCCACCCAGTTGGTCACCCCTGGGTTCTGATCGGAAACGACGATACGGATCTTGCCGTCCGGATCCGCCTGCGCCTGAGTGGCATTCAGCGAGGTCTGGTGGTTGATGTAGTCCAGCGAGATGTACCACAGGCTGCCCAGCTGGAACCCGAGATAGGGCGCGTCGGTGACGGGCAGGGTGATGATCAGCGCCTGCTCGGGGGCCAAGTCGAAGTGCCCGGCCGAGGAGTACTGGGTGGCCAGGCCACCTGGTGTCAGGCGCGGCGCCACCATGGTGTTGACCGGGATGTTCATGTAGAACCATTGGGGAAACTGCAACCACGTCTTGACCCGCTGAATCAACTGCTTACCCGCGACCGCGTAACGCTTTTCGATCAGCTCACGGGTCAGGGGCGGCGGCGCGGTGCCGACGGTGTCGGTGCGCGCGATCGCGAAGGATCCGCGTTGCGCGGACCAGTCGTTGTACACCTCGCGGATGACGAGCTGGGCCGGACCGGTGGGCGTGAATCGCCACTCGAAGGTGCCGTCGGAGGCGATGTCGAGCTTGCGGTCGTCGAACGCCGTCTCACTGTCGGGCACGTTGTCGTCGGTGTACTCACCGCCGAGCAGCTGGAAGCTCACGTCGGTGGTGGTGCCGCGCCTGCCGGTGACGAGGTACTCGTGGTTGGCCTGCACCCGGGTACCGAAGTACATGGTGTCGGGGTTGTCCAGGCCCATCTTGGTGAACGGCCCGGTGCCGGTGTGTAGGAACGGGTGGTCGCGGTCGTAGTCGAACGCCACATGCGTGCACGCAGCGATGCAGCCGGCGAGGTATTGCAAGCCCTCGAGGAGGTCGGCTTCGGACTCGATCAACGGTGCGGCCGTGACCAGATTCTCGGCTTCGGCGATCGCTTCGGCCAACGGTGTCGAGAACATTGGTTTGGTTGCCTCCGTGGTTCAACAGTGGACCGAACTGGTCGAGATACGGCTCTGAGATTAGAACGTGTTCTAGTTCGCGTCAACGCCCGATGGGCCCGCCTCGGTCCATATCTGTACCAGTCGGTTACAATTCTGCAATGCCGGCTCGCGAATCCCCAGGTCGGGCCTCACCGCCCACCGAACGGGTGGTGGCCATTCTCGACTTCCTGGCACATCATCCGCACGACCGGTTCGGGTTGTCGGAGTTGGCCCGGCGACTCGACCTGAGCAAGCCGACGTGTCTTGGCATCGTCACCACGCTGACGGAGTCCGGGTACCTGCTGCGCGACGCGCAGGACAAGTCGTATCGGCTGGGACCGGCACTCATCACGCTTGGACACACCGCCCAGGAATCGATGCGGGTCAACCCCGCCGCCCGCGAGGAACTGCGCCGCCTCTCGACCGCGTACGGCACCACCGCCGCGCTATCCGCAGTCATCGATGACCGCATCACCCTGCTGGAGCTCGTCGGGCCGCCGGGCGCGGACGTGGGCGTCATGGTGGGCCAGAGCTACCCGTTCGCCCCGCCGGTGGGTCTGATGTTCGTGGTGTGGGACGACGAGGCCCTGCGCGACTGGCTGGCCAAGGAGCCGACGATTCCGCTGCGCACCGACTCCGACCGGCTGGACCGGGTAATCGCCGAATGCCGCACGTCGGGCTATCTGGTGGAGCGACTGACACCGGGCGGGCGGCGGCTCTACGCGTTGATGGCTGGCATGTCGAGCACGCTGCCCGACGAACTGCGGGCCCTGCTCGGCGAGTTGGTCTCCGACGTGGGCGAGCGGGTATATCTGCGCGGCGAGGCCACCGCGCGTCAGCGTCATGACGTCAGCGTCATCTCGGCACCCGTCTACGACCATCACCGGCGCCAGGCGATGGTGGTGTCACTGCAGATCGGGCGTGCGCTGACCGACGCCGAGATCACGAAGCAGGCTCGCGGTCTGGTCTCCAGCGCAGACGTTCTCACCGCCCGGCTGGGTGGGACCAAGCCGGATCACCGCCCCTTGCCTGCGGTCTAGACGTCGGCGAGCACAGTGAGGGCGTCGGTGGGCGACACCTGCATGCCGCAGCGATCCTTGTAGGCGCCCAGCGGCGCCTGAATCGCCCTAAGGTCGTCGCCCTGCTGGGGATGGTCCTTGAAGTAGCTGTCGAACTGTCCGACCGCGACGGACGACGGCTGCTTGGTGGCGTCGATCAGCGCCTGGTTGACGTCCGGATGCGCCGCGAAGTACTCCGACAGCGACACCGTCACCGAGCTAATGGTCTTCGCCAGTCCGGCGGCGTTGCAGTCGTCGGCGACGGGATCGGCGCTCGCCGAGGGAAGCGTGAACGCCGCAGCGGTAACACCCGCTGCCAGCAGTGCATACACGGTTCGCCGGACGGTCACGGCACGGGTCATGGGGGCGCTCCATTCGTTTGGGTTTGTTCAGGCCACTGCTGATGAATTCGCTGCAAACCGGCGTGCTGTTACCAATGTGACGGGCGAGAATACCGAGAAGGCCCGTTCGGCTAGCCCACACTGGCCAGCGCGAACGGCAGCACCTGCGGCGCGCCGGCCTCGCGCACGACGCGCGCCGCCATCGTCAGGGTCCATCCGGTATCGGTCATGTCGTCGACCAGCAGCACCGGGCCTGCGGCCGCAGCGATCGCGGCGGGGTCCGGCGGGTCCCAAGAGCCGTCCAGAGCGGCCACCCGATACGCGGAGTTCGCCGCGGTCACGGGCCGCCGCTGCGGTGAGTACCGCATGACACCGAGGTTGGTCAGCCGGCCGAGTCGGGCGACGGCGTCGGCAAGGGAACCGATCAGCACCGGGTGAGTGGCCGAGTCCAGGGCCAGCACCGCGGTCGGCCGCGTCTCCCAGTCCCAAACCCCGAGCACCTTCACCACGGCCTGCACCACGTCGTCCGACACCTCGCCGTCCGGCTCGTCGAGAATGCGGCGCAACCGGGCACCCCAGCCGAGATCGGTGATGCGGCCGATCACTCGACCGGGGGCGGGGCCGTCGGCGATGCGACCGCTCAGGTTCAGGCCGAGCTTGCTCAGCCCGGAGGGCCACTGCTTGCGCGGGGTAATCTCCACGCCGGGGCGCATGAACCGCTTTCGGGTGGCCTCTGTCGCGGCGGTATCGACGGCGGCGCCGTAGCGGGTGCCCGCGCAGTTGTCGCACCGACCGCAACGGTCACCCTCGCGCAGTTCGGGGTCGTCCAGTTGGCGGCGCAGGAAGACCATCCGGCAGCCGTCGGTGTGTTGGTAGTCGAGCATGGCCTGCTGTTCGCGCCTGCGCGCTTGGTCGAGCTTGCGGTAACGCTCCTCGTCGTAGTACCACTGCTCGCCGGTGCCGATCCAGCCACCCTTGACGCGCCGGACCGCCCCGTCGACGTCGAGCACCTTCAAGACCATCTCCAGCCGGGTCCTGCCGAGATCCACCAGCGGCTCAAGCGCGGGCGTCGACTGTGGACGGTCGGGTTCGAGGGCACAAATGACGTTGCGCACCATGGCTTCCGATGGAAACGCCACCGAGGCAAAGTAGCGCCAGACATCCTGGTCCTCGCGCCCTGGCAGCAGGATCACCTCGGCGCTGGCCGTCGACCGGCCGGCGCGACCAACCTGCTGGTAGTACGCGATGGGAGAGGATGGGGCGCCGAGGTGGACCACGAAGCCGAGGTCGGGCTTGTCGAAGCCCATCCCAAGCGCCGAGGTGGCGACCAGCGCCTTGAGCCGGTTGGCGAGCAGATCACCCTCGAGTTGTTCACGTTCGGCGGCCTCGGTGGAGCCGGTGTAGGCGGCGACCCGGTGCCCCTGCTCGCGCAGGTCCGCCGCAATATCGTTGGCCTGCGCGACGGTCAGCGTGTACACGATCCCCGAGCCAGGCATCGAAGCCAGATGTGCGGCAATCCATGCCGCACGCTGCACCGGGTTCCCTGCCTTCACCACCGACAGCCGCAACGACTCGCGATCCAGCCCGCCCCGCAGCACCAGCGTGTCCCTACCGCCGACGCCCAACTGGGTCGCCACGTCATCGACCACCCGGTCGTTCGCGGTCGCCGTCGTCGCGAGCACCGGGACGTCGGTCCCCAGTTCGGCGATCAGAGTGCGGATGCGCCGGTAGTCGGGACGGAAGTCGTGGCCCCAGTCGGAGACGCAGTGCGCCTCATCGACGACCACCAATCCGGCGTCGCGCGCCAATGCGGGCAGCACCTCATCACGAAACTCCGGGTTGTTGAGTCGTTCCGGGCTGACCAGCAGGACGTCGAGTTGCCCCTGCTCTGTCCGTTGGTGGATGTCCTTCCAGTCGGCGACGTTGCCCGAGTTGATGGTGGCGGCGCGGACCCCGGCGCGTTCGGCGGCGTTCACCTGGTTGCGCATCAGCGCCAACAACGGCGACACGATCACCGTCGGTCCGTGGCCTGCGGAGCGCAGCAGCTTGGCGGCGATGAAGTACACCGCCGACTTGCCCCAGCCGGTGCGCTGGACGACCAGCGCCTGACGACGTTGCACCACCAGCGCCTCGATCGCGGTCCACTGGTCGTCGCGCAGCGTGGCCTCCGGTCCGGCCAGCTGTTCGAGGAGCACCTGAGCCTGTTCGCGGGTCGCCATGAGGCAATGGTGCCCGCAGGGTGCGACCAATACGCAGGCGCTAGTACGCGTAGGTGTTCGCCGGCTTGTCGACGCGGGTCACGCTCGACACGATCAAGGTCGGGACGAAGTTGCTCGCCGGCTGCGCTGAGCCCGGCTGGATCTGGCCCTGCAGCTGCAGCCAGGTGTCCTCGGGGTAACCAGCCGCGAGGTCGGCCGCCGGACCGGCGAGATGGATGCGAGCGAGTTGGGCGTCGGCCGCACAGCAGACGATGACGACGCGGCCGAGGTCGACGCCGTCGGGGTAGTGCAGCGTGAACCCGGTCAGGGAGATCGTCCGGCCGTCGAGCGTGTGTGCGGAGTCGGCTGCCGCCCGCATGACGGTTTCGGGTACCGACAACACGGGCGCAGGTCCTGGTGGCAGCTGCGGAAACGGGTGGCGCGCAGGCTCACTGGTCGCGGCAGGCGGCGACGCGGCACCGCGGGCATCCATCGGCGGCGGTACCACGAACGCGACCATCGCTATCGGAATGAGGAGTAGCCACCCCAGCCCCGCGCGATGCCGATGCCCGGCATGGGTTCCTTCGCCCCCGTCGTCGTTGACGTGCCGCAGGTCTCGGACGATGGCGACCAGCCCGAGCGCGACGATGACCACCGCTGCCGCGATCAGCCACCACAGCAACCCCGGTTTCACGTAATTCAGGTAGGTCCCCTTGACGAGCATCACCGCTGTACTCAACCCGACGAGCAGCAATACGACGTTCTGCGTGGTGCGGCTCACCGGTTGCCTCCGAGCAACACCGACCCGACGAGTGTCGCGACAACCGTGGCCACGACGAACGTCGCGGGACCGAATCGAACGGCGAACCGCGGCCCGAACAGGCCGGCCTGCATCGCCGATAGCTTCACGTCGACCGCCGGCCCCACCACTAGGAACACCAGCCGGGGAAGCAGCGGCAGCATGGTCAGGCTGGCCGCAACGAACGCATCCGCCTCAGAGCACAGCGCCAGCACCACCGCGAGCAGCGCCATCGTCAGCACCCCGACGACCAGGTGGCCGGCGAGGTGCTGGAACAGCCAGGCGGGCACCAGCACACGCAACGTCGCAGCCGCGGCGGCACCCAGGACGAGGTAGGACGCCGCCTGCAGGAAGTCGTGCCGCGCGGCCTCAGTGAACACCGTCCATCGCGAGGCTGCCGTGTCGTGGGGAGCGGGCAGCGATCGCGTCACCCACTCGTCGCGACCGAACCGCAACCACAGCATCCCCATCACCACCGCGGTGGTCAGCGAGGCGACGCAGCGGGCCAGCACCATGGCCGGCGCGCCAGGGAACGCCACGGCGGTGGCGACCAGCACGACCGGATTGATCGCCGGCGCCGAGAGCATGAACGTCAGCGCCGCCGCCCCCAGCCGTCGCGAGGACGCGCCCGCCCCGAAGAGGCGACGAGCGACCGGAACGGATCCGCACTCGCACCCAGGCAGTGCGGCGCCGCCGACACCGGCGACCGCGATGGCCAGTGCGGGCCTGCGCGGCAGCCAGCGAGACAGCCGCTCGGCGCTCACGAAGGCTGCGATCAGCCCGCTGAGGACGACGCCGAGCACCAGGAAGGGCAAGGCCTGCACGAAGACGCCGCAGAAGACCGTCGTCGCGACGCTCAGATCGGGGTTGCCCGACACGAACGCACTGATCGCGCCTGCGGAAACCGCCAGCGCGATGAGGCTTACGAGCAAGACCTCCATGGAACCGACGCGTCGCCTGCGATCGGTCGGGGGGGCTGTCACCACCCCATCCTGCCTCCTCTAAACAGTCCTCTAAACAATGGGGAGCCTGACCCAAGGCCGAAGGCCGCAGGCTGAAAAAGGGCAAATGTCGGGTTGGTCCGCTATGAGCCGGTGCGCAGTGGCGTGGCTGGGATGTTGTCGTCGCCCCGCCCCGGCGGCGGCTCACCCGAGGCGGCTTTCACCTGCCACTTGACTTTCTTTCTACATATCAGGTGTCAGAGCGACTTCAGCGCGCCGAGCACCTGGTTCGGCGCCACCCGCCTAGCCGGCCGCCGTGGCGTCCTGCTCGCGTTTGATCTCCAGCGCGATGTCGATGAGCTGGTCCTCCTGGCCGCCAATGAGCTTGCGCTGGCCCGCGCGGTGCAGCAGCTGATGGGCGGGCACGCCGTAACGCTC
>JAOPVX010000084.1 GCA_025965975.1 Mycobacterium sp.
ATCTTCACGCACCTCCATGCCGACCTTCTCGGTACAGAACTTGAGTGAGACTTCCTGATCGTGAACCCACAGATGGGCACATGCAATTTTCATCACGGGCCTGACGCTACGGTCGGTCGTCGCGGCCCGTCTTCTCCCCGTGTGCTCTTTTGACGCGGCTGTCGGATTCGGCGCTGGGGGTACCCCCGCTTGCGGGGGAGAGCGCAGCGACCCGGGATTGAGGGAGCGGCCGGGTGTCGCGCGCCAGGACGCAACTCGGCACCCGGACCCGGCTGGCCGCCGGCGGCAGGCTGGCGCGGTAGGCAGCTGGCGGCTTCCCGTACACCCTGGCGAAAGTGGTCGTGAAGGATCCGACGCTCTGCAGGCCGACCATCACGCAGATATCGGCCACCGACCGGTCGGTGTGACGCAGCAGCGCAGCGGCCCGCTCGAGACGCCGCGTCTGCAGATACGAGCGCGGGGATTCGCCGAACGCCCGGGTGAACATCCGGCTGAAATGGGCCCGCGACAGCCCGGCGGCCGCGGCCAGATCGTCGACCGTGATGGCCTCGGCGTAGCGGGCGTCGACCAGATCCTTGGCCCGCAGCAGATAGCGGGCCTGCGGCACCTGCGGCATAGCGTCAAGTATGGCGTGCTCGCGGAATCGCCACCTGGGGCAGTACGTTTATAGCGCGGATGAGTTGGCTGGGTGGCCGCGGATCCCGGGTTCGCCCGGGTTTCGAGGAAAGTCCGGACTTCACAGAGCAGGGTGATTGCTAACGGCAATCCGAGGTGACTCGCGGGAAAGTGCCACAGAAACAGACCGCCACCCTCGCGGTGGTAAGGGTGAAACGGTGCGGTAAGAGCGCACCAGCGTTTCGGGTGACCGGAATGGCTAGGCAAACCCCACCCGAAGCAAGGCCAAGAAGGCTGCAACCTGGTTGCGGCCGCGCAGGCGCCAGAGGGCTGCTCGCCCGAGCCTGCGGGTAGGCCGCTTGAGGCACCCGGCAACGGTGTGCCCAGATGGATGGCCGCCGCTTCGTCGCCGTGGTAGTTCGCGGCGGCGAGGGACAGAATCCGGCTTACAGGCCAACTCATCCGCCCCTCGCCAACGGTCTAGTTGGCCTTGCGCACCGACCGGTCCAGCTTCTTCAACGCGTCGTCGAGCTGCTCGCGGGAACGCCGCGCCAGATCGTCCTCCAGTTGATAGAGCAGCCCGTAGGTAAAGGTGTCCTCGCCGGCGGCGTGAGCGGCCTCGGCCTGGTGGCTCAGCTGGGTGCGGCTGACCACGCTGTCCTGGTGGTCACCAAGCAGCGTCTGGATCGTCTTGGCGCGCTCGGAAACCTTGTCTTCGCCGGTCGCCGCCGCGGTGTACCGAAGTCGCTTGGCGCCCTTGCGGATCCGGTGCAGCGCCTCGTCCCGGTCGGCGTCGGCGGCCTGCGCCGCGGCCTTGGCCGCCTTGCGCACCCGCTTGTAGGCCGAGTCGATTGTCAGCTGGGCCAACTCCTCACCCGGCTGCGTCGATGGGGGCTCGGCGGCCACCAGGCCCTCCAGCGCGTCGAGCAACCGGAAGTAGCGCAGCGACCGCATCGCGATCAGCGAGCGCCGCAGGCCGGACTGGTAATGCGTCTTGGCGCCGTCGACCAGCCGCTCCCGCACCGGCCCGCGCACCAGCTCCTCGGGCAGTTCATTGAGCGCCCGCTCGTAGCGCTCGGCGAGCACCTCGGCATCGCGCGCCACCCCAAGAACCGCCGCCAATTGCCGCAACTCGTCGAGAACCCACGCATCGTCGGAGATGCCGAACGCGCCCTCCGATGCCTGCAGCAGGCTGCGGATCTTGCGCGTCGTCACCCGCATCTGGTGCACCGAGTCGTACGCGTCGGCCCGCACCGCGCGATCCCACACCAGCAGCTGCTCCACCTGCTCGGCCACCGCGCGGTGGACTGGATCGGCCGGGGGTTCGACCGTCGTGTCCGGCGCGTTGGTGTCCTCACCGTCGAGCACGCGCGCGAGTTTCGAACCGTGTCCTGCCGCGCCCGCGCCCGCGTCCAGCAGCCGGTTTGCCAGTCGATCCAGCACGTCGCGATCGGCACCGCTGGCCAGCTCCAACTCCCACTCACGCCACCGCTGCTCGGACTCCTCGTCCCCGGCCCGTGCCACGACTTGGTCGTCGCAGAACTCCGCCAATGCGGTGCCGTCGGGTCCGTAGAGCACGTCGACGGTGCGGCCGGTCGAGATGTGCGCGACGGGGCCGACCTGGCGATCACGCACGATGGCCAACACGACATCCAGCAATTCGTCCGGCACCGCATCGGCGTTGCTCTCGTCGCCGAGCGGCGCCCTCACCTCGGTCCTGGCATCCGGCCCGGCCGGCAACTTCAGGTGCCATCCCGCGTCGGTGCCGCCGGTACGGCGGCGCAAGGTGACATGGTGAGCCGCCAAATCATGGCCGGGTGTGTCGAAGTAGACGGCGTCGAGGTGCTGCGACGGGGAACGCTCGACGCGCGAAACCGATGACAGCCCCTCGAACGACGGGCTCACGGTCGATTCGAACACCTCGAACTTGCGCTCGACCTCCAGATACCTGGAATTCGCCTGGTCACTGGATTTCGCCATGGTGCAAGGAGTGTCCCTTCGGTGACGGCCCTCGTAGGTTAATGGGCGGTGGACAGGGTGCCACACGAAGGTGAACAAACGTCCAGGGGGACCGGATGCTCTACGACGCCCGCCGGAATTCGCCGGCCAGGTCCCACGCGTGGCGTTCCGCCCCGAACGCGACCGCCTGCTGCTGGCGGAACGCGGTGATGCCGTCGTCGTTGTCGGTCAGGAACTCGCGATAGTCGGCGAGTGAAAACTTTCCGTCGTCGATCGCCACCTCGCCGCGCCCTGCGGCCATCTCGGCTCGCAGGTGCATCAGCTCGTCCCCGCTCACCGGGTAGAAGCTGATCCGGTCGAAATACCTCAGCAGCCAGGGTGTTCCAGGCTCGAACGACCGGGCGCTGCCGGGATGGCAGTGGTTCCACACCTGGGTGGTGCGCCCGACGAACTGATAGCCGCCCGGCCCCTCCATGCCGTAGATGCACAGGTACGCACCACCGATGCCGACGGCGTTCTCCGGTGTCCAAGTCCGCGCCGGGTTGTACTTCGTGGTAACCAGCCGGTGCCGCGGATCCAGGGGAGTGGCAACCGGTGCCCCCAGGTAGACGTCACCGAGGCCGAGCACCAAATACTCTGCGTCGTAGACGATGTCGTGTACCTGTGCCACATCGTCGAGACCGTTGATGCGCCGGATGAACTCGATGTTCCATGGGCACCATGGCGCATCCGCCCGGACGCCGTGCATGTAGCGTTGGATGGCTTCGTGGGTCGCCGGGTCGTCCCACGACAACGGCAGCCGTACGGTGCGGCTCGGCACGACGAGCTGATCCGACGCGGGCAGCTCGCCGTCGATACCCGCCAGCAGGTCGGTCACTTGGGCCATCGACAGCACCGCGGGGTCGAATTGCACCTGCAGGGAGCGCACGCCGGGGGTGAGCTCGGTGATGCCGGGAATGCCTCGCGCGCTGAGATGCTCGTGCAGCACGTGCACCCTAGCCCTCATGGCCAGGTCGAGCACCATCGGTCCGTACTCGACCAGCACGCCGCCGTCGCCGTCGCGGCGCAGCGTCACGTCGGTGCCGTCGGGTGCGCTGAACCGGCCGAGCACGCCGTCGTCGTTGTCGCTGGACGTCGAGATCACCAGAGGGAACGACGCTCGTCGGTCGACGTCGATGGACCGCAGCGACGGCGCGCGGTCGGCGCGCACCGGAACGAACCGCACCGCGTCGCCCGGAGCCATCTGGCCCAGCTTCCAGCGGTCGCCGCCGACCACGGTGACCGGACAGACGAACCCGCCAAGGCTCGGCCCGTCAGGGCCGAGCAGGATCGGGGTGTCGCCGGTGAAGTCCAAAGTGCCGACGCAGTAAGCGTTGTCGTGAATGTTCGACGGGTGCAGTCCGGCCTCACCGCCGTCGCTGCGCGCCCACTGCGGCTTAGGGCCCACCAGCCGCACACCGGTGCGGTCGGAATTGAAGTGCACGGTGTAGTCGGTGCCGACCAGCGTGTCGATATCGGCGCGGGTGAAGAACTCGGGCGCGGCCTGCGGGCCTTCGGTGACCGCGATCTCCCAGCGTTGCCCGATGCTGGGCTGCTCGTCGATCGCCGCCCGTGCCGGTCGCTCGTTGAGCGGTCCAGGATCGACTCCTGCCGTCAGCACATCGCCTTCACGCAGCGGCAGGCCGCCATGGCCGCCGAACCCGCCAAGGGTGAATGTGGCTGTGCTGCCGAGGTATTCGGGTTCTTGCAGGCCGCCGCCCACCAACACGTAGCAGCGCATTCCCGGGCCGGCCATTATCGCGACGTCGAGCACTCCGCCGGCACGGACGGTGACCGACTGCCACTGCGGCACCGGCGCACCATCCAGCGTCACGCCCACCGGCGCGCCGGTGACGCACACCCGCCCGCCGTCCGGAAACGCCAACGCCGGACCGGCTCTCGTGCATTCGAGTCCGGCGATGCCCTCCGGATTGCCGAGCACCCGGTTGCCGATCCGGAACGACAGGTCGTCCATCGGCCCCGACGGCGGCACGCCGACATGCCAGTACCCGATGCGGCCGGGCCAGTCCTGCACGGTGGTCAGCATCCCTGGCCGCACCACCTCGATCGCGGTCACGGAGTGATCTGACCCGCGATATCAGGCGGGTGAGCCGAGATCACCATCCGCACTTCGGTCGGGTCGAACCCGTTGCAGGGATTGTTGATCTGCGGGCAGTTCGACACCAGCACCAGCGTGTCGCGATCGGCGCGCAGCGTCAGCGACTTGCCCGGTGCGGACAGCCCGTCGACGATGCCCAGCGTGCCGTCGGCCTCGACCGGCACGTTCATGAAGAAGTTGATGTTCGAAACGATGTCGCGCTTGCCAAGTCCCCACTTGGCGCCCTCGGCCAAAAAGTTCTCGGCACAAGCGTGTTGGTGCGCGGTGTGATGGCCGTAGCGCAGCGCGTTGGATTCCTTGGAGCACGCACCCGCGATCGTGTCGTGGTTGCCCACGTCGTCGGCGACGATCGTCATCAGCGGCGTGCCGTTGGTGGCCCGAAGCACCGAGCCTGTGCTCAGGAAGATGTTGCGCTGCGCGGCGACGGTGGCCTGCGCGCTGTAGCGAAGCCGGTGATCCACCGCATCACCCGAGACGCCGTACAGCAGCGTGTCGACGGCCTGATTGCCGTGCAGGTCGATGACCTGCAACGTCTGCCCGGCCCGCACGATCGCCGACCACGGCCCGCACGCGTCGACCTTCTCGTCGCAGACGATGGTCAGTTCTGTGGTGGTCATTTGAACGCCTCACTGGTTTGCGCTGCGGCCCAAGTGCTTTCGGTGTTGAACAGGGCGCGCAAGTATTCGGGCTCGTCATTGACGGGCGTGGTGAGCTGATCGCCGGCGCGCCAGGCCAGCACGTCGAGGCCGGTGAGCGCCGGGTCGGGGTCCAGCGGGTGGGCGGTGTTGACAAGGGCGACCACCACGGGCAGGTGGATCAGCAGATCGACCGCGGCGCCCGGCCCGGCAGAACCGGTGAAACCGAGCGAGCCGTCGTCGCCGACGCGGACGCCCTTGAACAACGACACCGACGGCGCGACGTCGCGGTTATCGAGGCCGTGCTTGACGGCGGCCAACAGCATCTTGGCGCGCCCCGCGTCGGTCATGCCGCACAACGTGTCGTGGTGGCCGGAGCCGTCCGCGATCACCGTCGCCAGCACCCGGCCCTGATCCGACAGCAGCGGATGTCCGGCGCTGACATATGCCTGCCATGGCACCTTCACGGTGTCGGCGACATTGAGCCGCTCCCACGGTGCGTCCGAGCGGAACAGCAGCAGATGCGCGCACGCGCCGCCGTCGGGATCGATCAGCCGAAGGCGGGTTCCGCGACCCAGCACCCTGGTGGCATACGAACCTGGGGGAACGGCTTCGGCCCACAACAGGCGCGACGGATCGACGTCGGGCGGCGTCGCGGGAATCCGCATGGTGGCGGTACGTACCTGAGACCGGGCGTGGTCGCGCGCCCCAGTCGTCGAGTCGGTACTCAAGGTCGACTCCTGTCCGATTAACTGTCACTTGAAAGTTTTCAGCGCAGCGGTTCCGGCCGGGTATCGCGGCTGTTACGACTGCGTTGACTATATTTCTATCAAATGACAGATATTACGTCGACCTGCCAATGAACAGCCCGATCGCCGCCACGACGCTCGAAGCGAGGGGAAAGCGAACTTGCCACACCATCAGCCCGTGCGCCGACTGCGCCACTTCTTTGTCCGCCAAGGCCGCTGCCAGGAGCGCGGCCTGCACAAGGCCGGTGACTGGCCCTTGACGTTCTCGGGTTC
This sequence comes from Mycobacterium sp., assembly GCA_025965975.1. Classification (GTDB taxonomy): domain Bacteria; phylum Actinomycetota; class Actinomycetes; order Mycobacteriales; family Mycobacteriaceae; genus Mycobacterium. Next base: position 6,390 of record JAOPVX010000084.1, read on the forward strand.
CAGTTCGGATTTTCTCTTGAGGAGGACGACCCGGAGGGTGATGAGAAGTACGAGAAGCAAGTCCGAGAAGCAAATCCGAGAAAGCAAGTCCGAGAAAGCAAGTCCGAGAAAGCAAGTCCGAGAAGCAATGAGTACCCCCGACGTCTCGGAGTACCGGGCCGTGTCGTTGTTCTGCATTGCGGCAGAGACGAACGTCGCCGCGACCGCAGCAGAAAACGTCACCACGAGTTGGGCCGTGCTCAACACCTGACGTGTTTGGGCCACTTCTGCTCAACCCATTTGGCGGTCCCGTAATCCTCGTGCGAATCCTCGCCCATCCCACGCCTCCCGGTCCGCCGTCCAGGTGAGTATCCACCGCGGTGCGACAATATGGCCATGCGCAGCGACGGCCGTGGACGCCCGAGGCTGGAGCAGTCGCGGCGGCCGGGCAAGACTGCGCGCGAGGAGATCCTCGACGCGGCCGCCGAGCTCTTCACCAACCTCGGCTATGCCAGCACCTCGACTCGACGGATCGCCGACGCCGTCGGCGTGCGCCAAGCCTCGCTGTATCACCACTTCGCGACCAAGGACGACATCCTCGATGCGTTGCTGACGGGCACCGTCGACGAGCCGTTGCGGTTGGCCGCCGAGCTCCTCGACGAAGAGGGTCCGGCCGCGCCTCGCCTGCACGCCCTGGTCGTCGGCGACGCCACCCAGCTGTGCGCCAGCCGGTGGAATCTCGGCGCGCTGTACCTGCTTCCCGAGCTGCGGCTCGACCGGTTCGAGCAGTTCCGGCTGCGCCGCGCCGAACTGCGGGGTCGTTACCGCAGCCTCGCCGCCGAGGTCATCGATGAATGCGACGGTCCCGCCGACGCCGATGACCTGCCGTTTCGGTTGGTCGAATCGGTCATCAACCGTCGCTCCGACGACCACGGCTGCCCAGAAGAGCAGCCGTGGGTCATTGCCGACGGCGCGCTGCGCACGCTGGGATTCGACGGCGACTTTGCCAAACTTCACGAGGTGACCGCGGCACGGCTGGGGTTCGCGGATACAGTCCAGATGTGACCGAATACCAGACCATCAAATTCGAGCAGTCCGGCCCGATCACGCGGATCACGCTGAACCGGCCCGACGCCGCAAACGGCATGAACGACACCATGACTCGCGAACTGGCCGACGCCGCGAAGGGCTGCGACACCGCGGCGACAAAAGTCGTGGTGCTCACCGGATCCGGGCGATTCTTCTGCGCAGGAGGCGATCTGAAGTCGTTCGCCACGGCACCGAGCCGCGGCCGCTTCATCAAGGGCGTCGCCGACGACCTGCATCGGGCGATCTCGACGTTCGCGCGGATGGACGCCGTGCTGATCATTGCGGTCAACGGCGTGGCGGCTGGCGCCGGCTTCTCCCTGGCTGTCACCGGCGACCTGGTGCTCGCCGCAGAGTCCGCCTCGTTCACGATGGCCTACACCCGCGCCGGGCTGAGTCCCGACGGCAGTTCGTCGTACTACCTGCCGCGGCTGATCGGCCTTGCCAAGACCAAGGAGCTGATGCTGACCAACCGGACTCTGTCCTCTCAGGAGGCGTCGCAGTGGGGACTGGTCACCGAGGTGGTTCCCGACGCAGAACTGGCCGCCCGCACTGACACGCTGGCCGACCAAATGGCGGCCACCGCAAGGGGTTCCAACGGCAGGGTGAAAGCGCTTCTGCTCTCGACGTTCTCCAGCGGGCTCGAAGAGCAGATGGAGCTCGAGGGACGGCTGATCGCCGAACGCGCCGAATCGGCCGACGGCCGCGAAGGCATCGACGCGTTCCTTGCGAAGCGGAAGGCCGAGTTCGCCTAGCGAGTTCGCTTAGAAGGAATGCTCTTCAGCGGGGAATGCCCCGCTGGCCACCTCGTCGGCGTATTGCGTTGCTGCGCTGCGTAATTCGCTGCCGACGTCACCGAAACGCTTGACGAACTTGGCGGTTTTGCCGGTGGTGAGCCCGGCCATGTCCTGCCAGACCAGCACCTGCGCATCGCAGTTCGGCCCGGCGCCGATGCCGATGGTGGGGATGGTCAGCTTGCCGGTGATCTGGGTGGCCAGCTCGGCGGGCACCATCTCCATCACCACGGCGAACGCGCCGGCCTCTTGCACGGCGATCGCGTCGTGGATGGTCTGCTCGGCGGCGTCGCCACGCCCCTGGACCCGGAAGCCGCCGAGCCCGTTCACGCTCTGCGGGGTGAACCCGATGTGCGCCATCACCGGGATGCCGGCGGCGGTGATCGTCGCGATCTGATCGGCGACACGCTCGCCGCCCTCCAGCTTGACCGCGTGGGCGCCGGTTTCCTTGAGGAACCGGGTCGCGGTGGCCAGCGCGTGCTGCGGGCCGGCCTCGTAGCTGCCGAACGGCATATCGGCCACCACCAGCGCATACGGAGCACCCCGCACCACGCCGCGCACCAGCGGAATCAGCTCGTCGATCGTCACAGGCACGGTGGTGTCGTAGCCGTAGACGACGTTGGCGGCGGAATCACCAACGAGCAACACCGGAATGCCGGCGTCGTCGAATACGCGGGCTGTGGA
>JAOPVX010000100.1 GCA_025965975.1 Mycobacterium sp.
ATGCCGTCGGAGGCCGCCGCCAACGGCGACTATCTGCTGCCGACGGTGTTCCACTCGGTGCAGTCCGACGAGTCGCGACACATTTCCAACGGCTACTCGATCCTGCTGATGGCGCTCGCTGACGAGGACAACCGCCAGTTGCTGGAACGGGACCTGCGTTACGCCTGGTGGAACAACCACTGCGTGGTGGACGCCGCGATCGGCACCTTCATCGAGTACGGGACCAAGGACCGCCGCAAGGACCGCGACAGTTACGCCGAGATGTGGCGGCGCTGGATCTACGACGACTATTACCGTAGCTACCTCATCCCGCTGGAGAAGTACGGCCTCAAGATCCCGCACGACCTCGTCGAGGAAGCGTGGAACCGGATCGTGAACAAGGGCTACGTGCACGAGGTCGCGCAATTCTTCGCCACGGGATGGCCGGTCAACTATTGGCGGATCGACCCGATGACCGACCAGGACTTCGAGTGGTTCGAGGCAAAATACCCCGGTTGGTACAACAAGTACGGCAAATGGTGGGAGAACTACAACCGCCTGCGGTATCCGGGCCGCAACAAGCCGATCGCGTTCGAGGACGTCGACTACCAATACCCGCACCGCTGTTGGACCTGCATGGTGCCGTGCCTCATCCGCGAGGACATGGTCACCGAGAAGGTCGACGGTCAGTGGCGGACGTACTGTTCGGAGACCTGCGCGTGGACCGACATCAAAGCGTTCCGCCCCGAGTTCGAAGGCAGGCCGACGCCGAACATGGGCCGGCTCACCGGGCACCGTGAATGGGAGACCCTGCATCACAACCAGGATCTCGCCGACATTGTCACCGGGCTTGGCTACGTCCGCGATGACGGCAAGACACTCATCCCGCAGCCCCACCTCGATCTCGACGACGAGAAGAAGTTGTGGAAGGTCGAGGACCTGCGCGGCATCACCTTCCAGAGTCCGAATGTGCTGCTGAACGAGATGTCCGACGCCGAGCGGGAAGCGCACGTGGCCGAATACAAGGCCGGGGGACCGGCCGGTCGGCCGTCCGCTAAGGCGGGCGTAGGAGCCTAAACTCGGTCCCGGTGGCGCGGCGCGACCAAACCCGCCGCGTCACCAGGGCCTCCAACCACAGGAGACCGTCCGATGGGTGATACCCACAAGATCAGGTTCGAGCCGGTCGACCTCGAGATCGAGGTCGACGAGAGCGAGACCGTTCTCGACGCGGCGTTCCGGCAAGGTGTTTCGCTGATGCACGGCTGCCGCGAGGGACAGTGCTCGGCGTGCAAATCCTTCCTGCTCGACGGTGATATCCAGATGGACCGCTACTCAACGTTCGCCCTGGCCGACTACGAGAGTGAAGAGGGATACGTACTGCTGTGCAAGGCACACGCCTACAGCGACTGCGAGATCGAACTCATCAACTTCGACGAGGAGGAGCTGCGCAATGCGGTTCCGCTGCAACAGCTCCGGACCCGGATCATCGAACTCACCGACCTGACCGGAGACATAGTGTCGCTCAAACTGGAATTGATCGAACCCGATAGCTACGAGTTCAAGCCCGGCCAATACTCCGATCTGATGATCCCGGGCACCGAGGAACACCGCTGTTTCTCGATGGCGACCACCCCGAGCACTCCCGGCCAGCTGGAGTTCATCATCAAACGTTATCCGGGCGGCCACTTCTCGGGGTTGTTGGAGACCGAGCTCAAAGTCGGCGACGAGTTGGCGCTGCGTGGCCCATACGGCTCGTTCACCATCAAACACAACTCCGAACGTGACATTGTCTGCATCGGCGGCGGTGCCGGTATGGCACCCATCCTGTCGTTGCTTAAGCATCTGGTCGAGTCCGGCAGCGGCCGCCAGGTCCACTTCTACTATGGCGCCCGCACTGCCCGAGACCTGTTCTACCTCCACGAGATCAAAGAACTCGGCAATCGGCTCGTCAATTTCACGTTCGTGCCGGTGTTGTCGGAGGAGACGGGTGCGGACTGGCCGTCGCTCGGCGTCGCCGACGGGGATTTCGGGTTCGTCACCGACACCGTGGACCGTCGTGAATCCGACCTCAGCGAGGCTGAGGTCTACGTCTGCGGGCCGCCGCCGATGGTGGACGCCGCTATGGCGATGCTTGAGGGCAAAACGGTTGCCCGGGAACATATCTACTTCGACAAGTTCACCACCACGGTTCACCGAGCGTAGTCCACAAGAAAGGGAGAATACCCACATGAGCGCACCCACCGCCGAACGCGCCGCGCCCGACCCCGAGCCGGCCAGGCCGGTCCGCAGCTTCCCAAAGCCGCAGTTCACCGACGCCGAAGCCGGCGCTTTGGAGTTTCCCAGCTCAAAAAGCCGCAGCTTCAACTATTTCGAGCCGGCCAAGTTGCGGGCCACCACGTATGAAGACGTCACCTTCGATGTGCAGCCCGATCCCGATCGCCACCTCGCCCAGGGCTGGATCTACGGGTTCGGCAACGGCCCCGGCGGCTACCCGCAGGACTGGACCGAGCTGAAATCCGCCGACTGGCACAAGTTCCGTGATCCCAACGAGGAGTGGGAGCAGACGATTTACCGCAATAACGCGAACGTGGTGCGGCAGATCCAGCAGAACCTGGCCAACGCCAAGCTTGCCAACGCTTACGCGTCGTGGACACCGACTTGGACCAAGTTCATCGAGCGCAATCTCGGCGCGTGGATGCACGCCGAGAACGGCATCGGTTTGCACGTGTTCACCGCCGTGCAGCGCTCGGGCCCGACCAACATGATCAACACCGCGGTCGCGGTCAACAGCGCGCACAAGATCCGGTTCGCCCAGGACCTCGCGTTGTTCAATCTGGACCTGAGCGAATCGCTGGACGGGTTCGACGGCTCGGCGCACCGCGACGTCTGGCACAACGACCCGGTCTGGCAGGGCGTGCGCGAGAATGTCGAGTTGCTCACCGCGGCGGCCGACTGGGCTGAGGCTGTTTTCGCCACGAACATCGTCTTCGAGCAGTTGGTGGGGGTGCTGTTCCGCAGCCACCTCGTCATGCAGATCTCGGCGCGCAACGGAGACTACGTCACGCCCAGCCTGGTCGGCTCCGGCGAAAACGACTACAACCGCGACCTCGGCTACACCCGAGCGCTTTTCAACATGCTCACCAACGACCCGGAGCACCGCGACCACAATCGAGAACTGTTGTCGCGCTGGCTCGAGAAATGGGTGCCGCTGAGCATCGCGGCGGCGCGTGAGCTGCAGCCCATCTGGTCGCAGCCTCAGGAGCGCACGGTGCCGTTCTCCGAGTCCTTCGAGGCGGCCAAAGCCGGGCTGCGCAGTGCGTTGTCCGATCTCGACCTCGACCAGCCCAAGGAGCTCTCCTGATGAGTACGGAAATGCAGTTCGGCGCCTCGGTCGGGTCGTCGAACATGTGCGGCGTCACCCTGATGAACAACCAGAACGGCTACGTCGTCGCGGAGGTGATGGCGCGCAAGCCCGACGTCACGGTCACCGAGTTCCCGTCGATGATCCGCGTGGACGGGCACAACGTCCTGACCTTCGATTTCGCCGAGATCACCGACGCGCTCGGCGCCGAGTTCGACCTGTACGACTTCGAGGAGATCATGTCCACCCATTACGGGCGGATGGTGCACTTCGACGACCACACCATGTTGTTCGCCAACCCCGAGGACGCGGCGGAGTACATCGGCTTCGACCTGAAGCCCGTCGACCACTGACCCAACCCACCAACCCACCGATAACGGAGCACATCATGTACGAAAAGGATGGCGAGAAGTACTTCATCGTCGATGCGCATATCGCGTTGTGGGACGCCCGTCCGGAGAACCAGCGCAACATCCACGGCAGGCAGTTCATCGACTGCTTCTACGACTATCACCGCAATCTGTCGCCCGAATCGGAGGTGTGGAGTTACGAGGAGTATCTCTACCAGGGCGGTGATCGGCTGATGAAGGATCTGTTCACCGATGGCTACGTCGACCACGCGATCTTCCAGCCGGCGTTCCTCGGTGAGTTCTATTACCGCGGCTTCGGTCAGACCGATGAGGCGTCCGCGTTGGCGGCGGCGCATCCCGACAAGCTGACGTACAACCACCATTTCGACCCGCGGAATGGTGAGGCCGGCCTGGACCAGCTCCGAGCCGACGCCGAGCGGTTCGGCCTCAAAGGCGTGAAGCTGTACACCGCCGAATGGCATGGCGAGTCGCGCGGCTACAAGCTCGACGATCCGTGGGCGCACCGGTATCTGGAGGCCTGTCAGGAGCTGGGCATCCGCAACATCCACGTCCACAAGGGCCCGACCATCAGGCCGCTGGACCGCGACGCCTTCGACGTCGCCGATATCGACCATGTCGCCTCGGATTACACCGATCTGAACTTCATCGTCGAGCATTGCGGACTGCCCCGCCTGGAGGACTTCTGCTGGATCGCCACGCAGGAGCCCAACGTGCATGCCGGGCTGGCCGTCGCGATGCCATTCATTCACACCCGGCCGAAATACTTCGCGCAGATCATGGGCGAACTGCTCTACTGGGTCGGCGAGGACCGCATCCAATTTTCCTCCGACTACGCACTGTGGACACCGCGCTGGCTCGTCGAAGCGTTCGTCGATTTCCAGATTCCCGACGATCTTGGCGAGTACCCGGCGATCACCACCGAGCAGAAGAAGAAAATCCTCGGCCTCAACACGGCGAAGATGTACGACATCGCGGTCCCGGCCGAGTTGCGGCTGCCGGCTGCAGACGAACCCGTGGTCGGCCCGCGCGGCGCCGACAACGTCACCGAAGCGGCGGACCATCTGGTGGGGGCCTGATGTGAACCGGCACGACGAGGCGTACGCGGCGCTGGGGGCGGTAGTTGATCCCGAGCTCGACGAGCCGATCACCGATCTGGGGTTCGTCCGCTCGCTCGTGACGATTGGCGGCGACGTCGAAGTCCATCTTCGGCTGCCGACGTCGTTCTGCGCGCCGAACTTCGCTTACCTCATGGCATCCGACGCCAAAGACGTTCTCACGAACCTTCATTGGACAGAGGAGGTGGTGGTCGAGCTCGACGACCACCACGATTCGGACATCATCAACGCGGGTCTGGCCGCAGCCGCCGGTTACCGGGGCACCTTCGGTCACGAGGCGGAGGACGACCTGGACGACCTGCGGCTCACCTTTCGGCGCAAGGCGCACACCGCCGCGATGGAGCGGTGCCTGACCCAGCTGCTGCGCTCTGACCGAGCTCTGCCCGAGGCGTCGCTCGGCGAGGTACGTCTGCACGACCTGCCGGACAATGAGACAACGCGCGCGTTGCTGCGTCGCCGAAGCACCCTCGGCCTCTCGCTCGGGCCGGACGCGTTGGTGATGGTGGATCACCACGGCCACGGTTATCCCCCCGACGATGTGCCGATGACATTGCGCCGCGCCCGGTCCACCCGGATCTCCATCGACGGCAATGCGCACTTCTGCCGTGGGCTGCTGCACACCCGTTACCCCGCCGAACCATCTGCCGCTCTGCCTGATCCGGCATTCGTTCAGCTGGCCACGCTGACAATCGCCGACTGAGGAAAGGAACAACAACCATGAGCACCATGCGAGCCGTCCAGGTAGTCGGCTACCACCAGAACCTCGAGATGGCGGAGGTGCTGGTCCCCACACCGACCGGACCCTTCGACGTGATCGTGAAGATCGGCGGAGCAGGTGTGTGTCGAACCGATCTGCACATCCTCGAAGGCCAGTGGGCCGAGAAGTCCGCGGTCCAGCTGCCGTACACGATCGGGCACGAAAACGCCGGCTGGGTCGCCTCGGTCGGCTCCGCCGTGACCAACGTCCGCGAAGGCGACAAGGTGATCGTGCACCCGTTGATCACCTGCGGGCTCTGCCGTGCCTGCCGGTCCGGTGACGACGTGCACTGCGAGGCCAACGCCTTTCCCGGCATCGACACCAACGGCGGTTACGCCGACTACCTGAAAACCTCGGCCCGCAGCGTGGTAAAGATCGACGATTCGCTGGAGCCCGCCGACGTCGCAGCACTCGCCGATGCCGGTCTCACCGCGTATCACGCTGCTGCCAAGGCTGCGCGGCGCCTCACGCCGCGGGACCGCTGCGTGGTGATCGGCGCAGGAGGACTGGGGCACATCGGCATTCAGGTTCTCAAAGCGCTGACGCCGGCCGAGATCGTGGTCGTCGACCGCAACGCCGACGCCGTCAAACTCGCGTTGTCCATCGGCGCCGACCATGCGGTCGTCGCGGACGGATCACAGGTGGAGCAGGTACTCGAACTCACCGGCGGCAACGGCGCGGAAGCCGTCATCGATTTCGTCGGGGAGGGCGGTGCGACGAGTGAGGGCGTGCAGATGCTGCGTGGCGCTGGGGATTACCACGTCGTGGGTTACGGCGAGAACATCGACGTTCCGACGATCGACATCGTCTCCAATGAGATCAACTTCATCGGCAACCTGGTCGGGTCATACAACGATCTGTGCGATCTGATGGTGCTCGCCGCGCGCGGCGCGGTCCATCTGCATACCGTCAAGTACCGGCTCGACGACTTCCAGTCGGCCATCGATGATCTCGACGCCGGCCAAGTACGTGGCCGGGCGATCCTCATCCCCTGATCGGGAGCTCGACAGATTTCCTCACCTCCAACTACAAGACAAAGGGTGCGTGCGACATGGCAAAAGAACTCCGATTCAGCAAGGACGCCCGAGCGCTGCTCGAAGTGGGCGTAAACGCTTTGGCCGATGCGGTCAAGGTGACGCTGGGACCCAAAGGCCGTAACGCGGTGTTGGAGAAGCTCACCGGAGCGCCGACGATCACCAACGATGGCGTCACCATCGCCAAGGAGATCCAGCTACGAGATCCCTTCGCCAACATGGGCGCGCAGCTCGTCAAGGAAGTTGCCACCAAAACCAACGGCGTAGCTGGCGACGGAACAACAACCGCGACCGTGCTCGCGCAGGCGATGGTTCGCGAAGGCCTCAGGGCCGTCGAGGCCGGCGCCAACCCCATCCAACTCAAGCGCGGCATCGAAAGAGCCACCGTCGCCGTCGTCGACACCCTGCGCGAGCGCAGTCGCAACACCACCGGCGAGGCCGACCTGCGGCATGTCGGGACCCTATCGGCGAACAATGACGGCGACATCGGCGACGTCATCGCAGCGGCATTGACCAGAGTCGGCGCCGGGGGAGTCGTGACGGTCGAGGAATGGCCACAGTTCGGCCTGGGCCTCAGCTACGTCGACGGCGTCGAGTTCGATCACGGATATGTCTCGCCCTACTTCGTGACCGACAAGGACCGGATGGAGGCGGTGCTCGACAACGCCTACGTGTTGCTGACTAATCAGAAGATCTCCACCGTGCAGACCCTGATGCCGGTTCTCGAGCAGGTACAACGCGCCAAGAAGCCACTGCTGATCCTGTGCGAGAACATCGACGGCCCCGCACTGAGCATGCTCGTCACGAACAACGTGCATGACACTTTCCGCTCAGTTGTGGTCCGCGCACCGGGGTTCGGCCATCGGCGGGTCGCCGAGCTCGAAGACCTGGCAGCTCTGTTGGGCGGAACGGTAGTCAGTCCGGAGTCCGGCCTGGCACTGGAGAACGTGCGGATCGAACATCTGGGACACGCGGCGAGGGTCACCGTCACCGAGCGCTCTACGACCCTCGTCGGCGGAGCGGGCTCCAAGGGCGACGTGGACGCACGGATCGGCCAGATCGAACGCGAGTTGGACCGCGCCGAAAATGAGCACGACCAGGACAACCTGCAGCTTCGGATGGCCCGGCTGTCCGGCCGAGTGGCGGTAATCCACGTCGGCGCCGCGACGGACGTCGAACTCCGGGAGAAACTGCACCGGGTGGAGGACTCGTTGTCGGCGACACGCGCCGCCCTCGAGGAGGGCGTCGTCGCGGGCGGTGGGACCGCATTGCTGCAGGCGCAGCCGGCGCTGGATCTGCTTGAGCTCACCGGGCATGTGGCCGAAGGACGCGAAATCGTGCGCCGCGCAATCGAGGAACCGCTCAGGTGGATCGCGATCAACGCCGGCTTCGATGGCGACGAAGTGGTCGCCAAAGTCGCGAAACTGCCTGTCGGGCACGGGTTCAACGCTGTCACTGACAGCTATGGAGACATGTCCGACGCCGGTGTCATCGATCCGCTGAAGGTGACTCGGTCCGCGCTGCAAAGCGCGGCGTCGATCGCTGCACTGCTCCTCACCACCGAGACGCTCGTTGTCGAGGAGGTCATGGTGAACCCAGGTGCGATCATCGCCCCGGGATTCGGTGATCTCGCCGAGGGCATGGTCCGCCCGTCCAATATCTACTGACGCCGATTCACGGCACTCGACAGGAGGTCGAGATGTGCTCGTGTCACACAGTCTGCGGCGGTTCACCTTGGTGTCCCGCGATGTAGGCGATGGCAGTAAGTTCGGGCCCGGTCTCATTGCTGGTTGAACCGGGGTCGAAGCAGGGTCACCCAGTGATCGAACTGTTTCCGTTTGAAGAAGCCCCAAAGGCCTACGAACGCATGATGTCCGGCGACGCCCGCTTCCGTCTCTAGTCCGTCATTTGAGACCCGGCGGCGATTACCGCGCGGTTTCGATCAGCGACTGCGCGGAGATCCATTTTCACCAACCGCCGATCGTAACTCAGGCACCCATTGACCTCGTTTTCGACGTCGGTCGTCTGGGTGTAGATCGCGCCTGACAAGCCGCCTTCCCGCGCCGCCTTTTCCAGATCCCGGCTGACGTCGACGAAGCGCTCGGTCAGCCGCGCCAGGCTGTCAGTCATCTCGTAGGCCTGCGGACGTCCCGGCCACCGGTTCTCGTTGAGCGCGAGCCCGAGGCCGCCGTACTCACCGTCCACTCTCACCCGGCGGTCGACCGGAACCGGAGGCTGATCGGGTAGCTTGGCCGGGTCGCCGTGGTCGTCGCGCACGACCGGACGGCCAGGGCCGACGTATGTGTGGTCGTCGTAAACGTCCCCGGCCATGCTATCGCCGCGCGATTTGCAGCAGTTCACCCCGCTGCTCGCGTTCACCATCCGCGTCGGGTCTTCGGCTTTCACGGCGTTGGCGATCCTGGCGGTGTCGTATTCGCCCCAGCCCTCGTTGAACACCACCCAGCCGATGATCGAGGTCACACTGCGCAGCTGACCGACAATCTCCGACAGCTCCTTCTCGAAGTTGGCCTTCGCCGCCGGAACCGGATCCGGGGCGGGGCCGGTCGGGATATCGAGCGACACGTCCAGTGACGGCATGTCCTGCCACACCATCAGCCCGAGCTTGTCCGCCCAGTAGTACCACCGCGCAGGTTCCACCTTGGCGTGCTTGCGGACGAAGTTCATCCCCATCGCCTTGGTCTGCTCGAGGTCGAACCTCAGCGCGTCGTCGGTGGGCGCGGTGTAGATCCCGTCCGGCCAGAAGCCCTGGTCCAGCGGGCCCTGAAGGAAAGTGATCTTGCCGTTCAACGCGATCCGCGGTCTGCCCTTCGCGTCATTGACAATGCCGATCGTGCGCAAGCCGGCATAGCTGGAGACGTCGTCGACCACCTTCCCGGACGGGCCTATGAGCCGGACCTTGATGTCGTACAGGTACGGGTCATCCGGAGTCCACAGGCGTGGGTTCAGCACCGGGACACGCAGCGGCGCACCCGGTGGGCCCGAGCGCGCCGTCGCTTCCCCTCCGCCTGGCTTGGAGACGGCCACCTGGACCCGCTTGTTATCCGTTCCGGAAACCCTTGGCGTGATGGTGAAACCGGTCAGGTCGGAGGTGATGTCGAGCCTGTCGATGTGCTCGGTGCGCACTGGTTCCATCCACACCGTCTGCCAGATGCCCGACGCTCCGGTATAGAACATCCCTTCCGGTCTGTTGCGCTGCTTGCCGACCGGGAACGGGTTGGCTTGGTTGCGGTCCTCCACCCGCACCGTCAACTGCTGTTGTGATCCCGGCCGCAGCGCACGGGTGATGTCCGCGCTGAACTCGGTATACCCGCCTTCGTGATAGGCCACCTGCTGGTTGTTCACCCAGACGGTGGCGATCTGGTCGACCGCGCCGAAGTGCAGCAGCACGCGCCGCCCCCGCCAGGTACTCGGCAGCTCGAAGACCTTGCGGTACCACATTTGGTCGTCGTGGCGTTGGATGCCGGACAGCGCCGACTCCGTGGGGTACGGAACCAAGATCTGCTCGTGGTATTCGCTCGCCGGGAGAGGTGCCGGTATGGCGGTCCGTTCTGACCGTGACTCGGTCCGTTCAGACCGGCCCGTGTAATCCCACACGCCGTTGAGGCTCATCCAACGCGTCCGCGCCATCTGCGGGCGCGGGTACTCGGGCAGCGCGTTGTTCGGCCCCACCAGATGAGTCCACGGTGTCGACAAGGGAGGACTCTGCCGGTGCCACTCCACGACCGCGTTGGCCGGCGCGTTCACCATTGCGATGCTAGCCAGAACGCCCAACGCCGCCGCGGCGAACCCTCTGGGCCATACGGACTTCAACACCACACAACACCGGTGACCGCGGTCAGCGCGAAGTCACGAGCGCGCTCGGGTCGCTGGTGATGAAGAGGTGATCGTTCCCGCTGTTGTTCACGGCGATAGGACGGCAGAAGGCCAACGGCCATTCATACTCCCCCAGGTTGAAGATTCAGTGGGACCGACGTTGCGGCGCTTATCCCGAAGGACCCCCGGCGCACCGCTGGCGTCGCAGCAAACATACCGACAAGTCGTTGAAAAGGAAAGTAGATGTCGTCCGGCGAGTTCCGCCGAACGGATCGAGACGGCGTGCATCGCTTGACGCCTGGTCAAGCATGGTGTCAAACAAGATCGCTATGAATTCGTTAAGTGTCGTAACGCGAAGCATTGCCAAAGCTACACGAGGCTGCCAAGATCAGCATGTCGGGCTGCCGCGAGTCTTGCGAAAACCCGTGGTGTCGAGCTGTCGGGCCAGGGGATCGGCAACCCGGCTGGCATTGCAAGCCCGCGATACTTCCTCAGCGAGCAAACCATCGGCCGGACAATGTGTCGCCCACGACAACGACGGGCGCTAATGCACTGGCCGCAGGATCCGCGGCAATGAGGGAGCTATCACCGAAGACGGTCGGGCTGCCGTCGCCGGCGCGTGCCCGGATCGTCCGCCTGCCCGACCCCGTTGGTGATGGCCATCAGCACCGTTACGTCGCGTAACGCCGAAGCATACTGCCAGCACACGGACATACCACGTAACGCTGCGGATGAACGATCATCGCACTTCAAAACGATCATCGCACTTCAAGCAGCATTTCTGCAGGAATTAAAGGGGGTTCTAGTCCCCTTAGCTCCACTTAAAACCGCAGGAGAGGGCATAAATTCAGACGAAAATCTGAGTCCACGCCTGAGTCCACAGCTCTGCGACAACCTCAACCCGCCGGACGACGGCGGCATCACGGCGGGCAGCTAACTCACGTCGACACGGCGCCGGAGGCCCGGGGTGTGGACGCGTCCACATCGCTACCGAAAACCCCAGGTGACGTTTGTAACTCTGCGGAAGATGGTGGAACATCATCTCAGGACAAGGGCAAAATTGCCTGCACGCCAAAGAGATTCGAGTCCCTGAGCTCCACCGTAAAATGCATGGCCGCGACGTTCTCGCCTTCATAAGCGAACCGCCTGCCGACCGGCATCTCCTTCCTCGACCCGCTCGGGAGCGACGACCTTGAGCGGATATAGCACAAGGGTCTCCGCGATGATCAGCGACGCGGCGATCACCAGCCCCACCGATAGTGGTGGGGCCGTCGGGCGCACCACCAGCGACACCAAGCGGGCGCGCATCGGTTCGCCGACGTACTGCCGCATCAGCGGTGCGACCGGCGTGCAGGTCGCGTCCGGCGACTGGACGTAAGGCCGACTTCAGCGCCGGAATGTCTCAGCGGCTTTGAAGTGGGCGTCGCGGTCACCCATCTCGTTACGAAACCAGGTGTTTCGCCGCCACCGGGCGAACCGATCCTGCAGGCGTGCGATGCGAGGGCTCGCGTGTGCCAACAGGTCGATGGTGAGGTTGATGGGTATCTGAAGGGCCGGCAGCAGCGCCCATGGCCATGGGTTGGGCATGTCGTAGGACCGGTAGAAGCGGCCCGGCAGGAAGTAGCGGGTGTAACCGAGTTGGATTCGATAGTTGAACTGGTCGCGGATCGTCTTGCCAAGGCCGGCGCCTTGTTTCGGCATGAATGCGCGCGGATAGGACTCGATGAGTTCGCGACCATCCTCGAGCGCGCCGAATGCCCGCTTGGCGAAGTAGAGCGTCATCAGCTGGCCGGCCTCGCGTAGATCCGCTGGATACCAACGGGGTTGGACGCCCATCAAGTGTCCCACGTATCGCCAGAAGTGCATCATCGCGTGGATGTCAGCGGTGGTCGATCGGTAGCCGAGTTTGTGCATCCCCAGTCCTGTGGCGAACCCGCCCGCCAGCAGCGTGATGGTGGCTTCGGCCTGACTGATTGGCTTACCCCACGCGGCGAGGTTCCATTGCGGGTGGCGGGTGATGCGCTGCCGGAGAAAGACGTGCATGATGCGAACCCGCATGGCGGTGGCGCGCCCGGGCGCTCCGGGTTTGGTGCCGCCTGGGTCGGACACATCGATCCAGAAGCGGGCAGTCTCCATGAAGCGGTTGAGAGCGGCGTCGCCCGCGTACTTACCCGTCATGCTCAGCGGCTGCACAATCGGGTTCTCGGTGTAGGCGAGCAACGTGGCGACACCGTTAAAGCTGAAAACGGCCGGGCCATACCGCCGGAATAGAAACGCGCCACGGTCGACCACATCGTGATCGAGCCACGGCGGGTCCTTTTCGAACTCCTCGAACAGTCGCACCATCGACGCCGGCGCGTCGGAAACGGAGTCGACTCCGTGTGCGAGAGCCTGGTCCAGCATCGCCCGGCCGTGAGATGAGTTGCCGTCGATGTAGGCATCCTTCACGAAGGCTTCGGCGACCGGGTCCGCGTCGTAGTATCCGTGTGCGAAGGCGAGGATGTGATCGTCCGACGGCAGTGTGATCGTTCGGCGGAAGGAGTTGATGCCACGGCGTTTACGTTGCCCGGAACGTCGACTGCGCTTGTCCAGGAACGCTTGGAAGTCCGTCGGGATCTGATTTATCTGGGTCTGGGAAATATCGTCGACAGTCACGGTTGTGTCCCCTTCGTATTGCGCTTCGCCTCGAAAAACTCGATCGCTCCGCTGCGTTCGAGTGTCACGACGTCGAAGCCGAATTCCCTCAGCCACGTTTCGATCTCGCCTGCGCGCGGAGCATTTCCGAACACCCCGGCGCGACGCAACATTGCGATCAACACATCCTTGCGCGCACCCCGACCCTTAACACACGACGTCCCCCGCAGCGTCCCACCCGGCCTGAGCACGCGAGCGAGCTCAGCCAGCGCCGCACGGGGGTCGGGCAGACAATGAAGCCCGTTATAGGTCACGCACAGATCAAAGCTGGCGTCGTCGAACTGCAGTGCGGTCACGTCGGCTTCGACGAATTCAATCGCGTCTAGCGCCTGCATTCGACGCGCCTCTTCGCGCGCCCGCTCGAGCATGTACGGAGATATGTCGGCCGCGACGTATCGCACCGGCTGGCCGGAACTGAGCCCGCGCAAGGCGAAGCCGCCCCCGCAGGGGATGTCGAGTACCGATGTCCCGGCCGGGGTGTCCGCGAGTCGCGCGACGTCGGCGAACATGCGTCGCATGTCAGCGCCCCACATCGCCCGGGCACCGAGGGTTGCGGCACGGTCGTGCTTGACACCGGCGTCGTACATGGCGGCCATGACACGCTCCGTGCGCCACCTCTCCGTTACATCGGTCATCGCGGGGTATCCGGGGCGTCCCAGGGCATCGACGCCGAGAGCCAGTGCGTCAACGGCTCGTCTTGGTCGTTGCGGTGCAGGTGTCGCGGCGGCGTCACGAACGTCGCGTAGGGCCTGCAGCGCACCAGCACCCGGTTTTCCTCCTCTGCAACAGCTTTGACTGCAGGGCGTAGCTCTGGCGCCAACGGCTCACCCGACATGCGTTCAGCCACCGCCATCATCACGTCGATCAGAGTCTCGTCGTCGTCCTCGAGCACGGCCTCGCAATAGACCTGCAGGTACGCGAACGGCCACGTCTCGTCGAGCACGCAAAGGCTGATCTTGCCGTTGCGGGCAACAGCTTTGGCCTTGGCCCGGTCGGCCATGGTGGCCACATACAGGTCGTCGTTCTCGGCCGGAATGTAGTACACGATCGACATCGCCGGCCCATCGGTTTGGCGGCCGTACCCGAATACACAGGTTCGGCGGGTCCGAACAAACTCCCGCCGCTCCGAGGGCACCATGTCGCGATCCGTCGGCGGCTGGAACGGATCCTTCGACAGCGGCAGCAGCCGCATCGCTTCACGATCTCGGTCTTGGATCGTGGCCTCACGGGAAGTACTCATGGGCCCAGCCCTTTCTTTTGCCCCTTATTATCGAGTGATAATAAGGGTACACTCTTGACGATGCAACGCAAGTCCCAATCACCGGACAGGGCGCGTGTCCGGCGCAAGAGGACCGATATCCGGGAGGCGCTGCTGGAGTCGGCCCTGGTCGAGTTCGGGGCCAAAGGCTTCGACGGCGCGTCGACGCGCGCGATCGCGGCGCGCATCCAGGCGCACCAGCCGCAGATCAACTATCACTTCGAGTCCAAGACGGCGCTATGGACGGCGGCGGTGGATCACCTTTTCGGGCTCTTGCGAGCGACATTCCGAGGCGTCTTCCCCGCGAAGCCGACCGCGATTGGAGTGCCGGCGTTTGCCGCGGCATTTGCCGAGGGGATACGCCGGTTGGTGCGATTCGTGGCCGAGCACCCTGAGCTCAACCAGATCATGATGCACGAGGGCACCGCTGCTACCGATCGGTTGGAATGGCTGACCGAGACCCACATCAAGCCGTTCTTCAACGGCATCCGCCCGGCGTGGCAGATGCTTCGTGACGCCGGCGTCGCCGCGCCCATCGACAGCGACATCTTCTACTACGTACTCATCGGCGCGGCATCACTGCCCTATGTGAACGCCGCCGAGGTCCGCCTGCTGACCGGCCGAGACCCCAAGAGCCCCACCTGGATCGACGCCCACGCTGACGGGCTGGTCGCCATCCTGCTGCCGGGCCTGACAGGTCTCTAAACCTGCGGACGAACCGACTGTCGCCCAGTCCGCCGCCTGCTCCGTCAACGACCCCTTTCCTTTCGCTGGCCGACTGTCCGAGAAGCCAGCGCAGACGCACCAAATGGCAACATTATGATGCCATTGACGCTAGCGTGGTGGCCATGGACAGTTCGACGCGGCGAACAAGGGGCGTGCAGCGCGGTGCCCGAAGCCAGCAGGTGGTCGAGAAGGTGCGCGAGGCCACCATGGCCGAACTGGCACGGGTGGGGTTCGGGGGGCTGACCATCGAGGGAGTCGCCAAAGCCGCCAACGTCAATCGCACCACCATCTA
>JAOPVX010000107.1 GCA_025965975.1 Mycobacterium sp.
GGGATAGAAAGGAAATCCGTGACTGAAACGGACCTCATCACGGCTGGTGGCAGCAGCGAAAACGCTGAGCTGCCGAATACCGTGAACTCAGACACTTCAACTCCCCCGGACCGCTCCGAAGCGGACGCGCCTATCGCGACGCCGACCGCGGAAACCGCACCGACGGCCGATGTCGCCTCGGGCGATCGCCCCGCCTCGCTTTCGACCATGGTGTTGCCCGAACTCCGCACGCTGGCCAAGCAGATCGGCGTCGAGGGCGCCTCGGGAATGCGCAAGGGCGATCTCATCGCTGCCATCCGTGAGCACCGCGGCGAGTCCAACGGCCGTGGCGCTCAAGTGGCCACCGACACGAACTCGACTCAGGCGCCCGCCGCCGATACCGCGACCGAATCCGCCACCGATGAGCGGACCGCGGACGGGACGAGCAATGAGCCGACCCGGCAGCGACGCGAGCGTCGCGGCGCGGCGGACGGTGAGCAGAACAAGCAGGGCGACGACCGGCAGAACAAGGGCGGCGCCCAGCGCGATCAGGCCCCGAAGCGGGACGGCAAGGCCGACAGCGGTGATCAGCAACAAGGCGATCAGCAAGGCGGCCAGAATCGCGGTGGCGGCAACGCCGGCGATGACGACGAAGGCCGTGGCGGCCGCCGTGGCCGCCGATTCCGCGACCGCAGGCGCCGCGGCGAGCGTGGCGGCGAGGGTGGCGGCGGTGGCGACCGCGATACCGAACTGCGTGAGGACGACGTCGTCCAGCCCGTCGCGGGGATCCTCGACGTGCTCGACAACTACGCGTTCGTCCGGACCTCCGGCTACCTGGCCGGCCCGAACGACGTCTACGTGTCGATGAACATGGTGCGCAAGAACGGTCTGCGCCGCGGCGATGCCATCACCGGCGCCGTCAGGGTGCCCAAGGACGGCGAGCAGCCCAACCAGCGGCAGAAGTTCAATCCGCTGGTTCGCCTCGACACCGTCAACGGCGGCCCAGTCGAGGACGCGAAGAATCGCCCGGACTTCAACAAATTGACCCCGCTGTACCCGAACCAGCGGCTGCGGCTGGAAACGACGCCGGATCGGCTCACCACCCGTGTGATCGACCTGATCATGCCGATCGGCAAGGGCCAGCGCGCGCTGATCGTGTCGCCGCCGAAGGCCGGTAAGACCACGATCCTGCAGGACATCGCCAACGGGGTCGCCCAAAACAACCCGGAGTGCCACCTGATGGTGGTGCTGGTCGACGAACGACCTGAAGAGGTCACCGACATGCAGCGCTCGGTGAAGGGCGAGGTCATTGCCTCGACCTTCGACCGTCCGCCGTCGGACCACACCCAGGCCGCCGAGCTGGCGATCGAACGGGCCAAGCGCCTGGTCGAGCAGGGCAGGGACGTGATCGTGCTGCTCGACTCGATCACCCGGCTGGGTCGCGCGTACAACAACGCGTCGCCCGCGTCGGGCCGGATCCTGTCCGGTGGTGTCGATTCGACCGCGCTATATCCGCCAAAGCGGTTCCTCGGCGCGGCGCGCAACATCGAGTTCGGCGGCTCGCTGACCATCATCGCGACAGCCATGGTGGAGACCGGGTCGACCGGTGACACGGTGATCTTCGAGGAGTTCAAGGGCACCGGCAACGCCGAGCTCAAACTCGATCGCAAGATCTCCGAGCGCCGCGTCTTCCCGGCCGTCGACGTCAACCCGTCCGGCACCCGTAAGGACGAGCTGCTGCTCTCGACGGACGAGTTCGCGGTCGTGCACAAGCTGCGCCGTGTGCTGTCCGGCCTTGACCCCCATCAGGCCATCGACCTGCTGATGAGCCAGCTGCGCAAGACGAAGACCAACTACGAGTTCCTGGTGCAGGTCTCCAAGACCACCCCGGCCTCGATGGACTCCGACTAAACCGAGGGGTCTTCCCGCAACCCGGGCATGACGTAGCGGCGCACATGCGTGGCTACTGCGTCGGCGTCATTGGGATCAACTGTGTCGCCAGGAACGGTGGCGAGCGAAAGCAGCACGCGCGCCACCCATTCCGACGCCTCGGCAATGTCGGTGTCCCGGTGGATCTCGCCGCGGTCGCGCGCGGCGATCAGATAGCGCGACCAGAAGTCGGCCAGATCGGGGACCAGCCCCTGCACACCCGCGCCTGCGCACGCCGCGAACTCCTCGGGCTCATCCATTCGCAGTTTCATCAGTAGTGCGCCGGGATCGTCGTATGCGGTGCGGCCGCGCTGAATACCGGCGGCGATCTGGTGATCCAAGCCCTCGACCTGCTCGAGCATCGCGTGCGCCTCGGACCAGTACGCGTCATTGAGGCGCACGATCGCGGCGCCCAGCAATGACACCTTGTCGGGAAAATGCCTGTACAGCCAGCCTCGTGACACCCCAGCGATCTCGGCCACCTCGGACACCGTCGTCGACCGAATTCCCTTGGCGCGCAGGCAGACTTCCGCCGCGTCGATCAGGCGATCGCGCACGTTCTTGGTGGCGGTACCGCTTGTCACCCAGTGGTCTCCTCGTCGTTTCCGTCGGCCCAATCCGGGCGGTCAGCGCATTGTGTCATCGTAGACACATTTGCAGATCTGTTCACCACGCGGAGCGTGGGCGGCTGACCAGGCCGGCGAGGAATAGTTGACCCCTGACACGCGTTTAGGCTGCTGGCGGTTGAACTGGCATAATGGACCGCCGACCCTCGGTTCCGGTTCACGCCGATACCTCCACTTCGGGGAGGGGCGACCCGGGGCCCACGAGTGATAGAGGAAACCATGAGATCGGGTATTCACCCTGACTACGTCGAGACCACTGTGCACTGTGGCTGCGGCAACACCTTCACCACCCACAGCACGAAGAAGAGCGGACAGATCCACGTCGAGGTCTGCTCGCAGTGCCATCCCTTCTACACGGGCAAGCAGAAGATCCTCGACAGCGGCGGCCGCGTGGCCCGCTTCGAGAAGCGCTACGGCAAGCGCAAGACTGCCACGGCCGACAACGACAAATAGCTGTCTTACCGACGCCCGATCTGCCGCGCGAGCGCAGGCCGGGCGTCGGTTTGCGTTTCGGGGAAGGAGGGCGACATGACGGACACCGCACCGGCGATTGAGGCGTTGCTGACCGAGCATGCCGACCTCGAGCGTCAGCTCGCCGACCCGAATCTGCACGCTGATCCGGCGGCGGCCCGCAAGGTGGGCCGGCGGTACGCGCAGATCTCACCGATCGTGGCGACCTATCGCAAGCTGGAAGCCGCCCGCGGCGACCTCGAAGCTGCAAAAGAACTCGGCGCCGACGACGAATCCTTCGCCGCCGAGATCCCTGAGCTCGAATCCACGGTCGAAGAGCTGGTCACCCAGCTCACCGACCTGCTGGCGCCGCGTGACCCGCACGATGCCGACGACATCGTGCTCGAGGTGAAGTCGGGGGAGGGCGGCGAGGAGTCCGCATTGTTCGCCGCCGACCTGGCGCGCATGTACATCCGTTACGCCGAGCGGCACGGCTGGACTATCGCGATGCTCGACGAGACCACCTCGGACCTCGGCGGCTACAAGGATGCGACGCTGTCGATCAGGAGCAAGGGCGACTCCGCCGACGGCGTCTGGTCGCGCCTGAAGTTCGAAGGCGGCGTGCACCGCGTGCAGCGGGTTCCGGTCACCGAATCGCAGGGCCGCGTGCACACGTCGGCGGCAGGTGTGCTCGTTTATCCCGAACCCGAAGAGGTCGAGGAAGTCCAGATCGACGAGTCCGACCTGCGCATCGACGTCTACCGGTCGTCGGGCAAGGGCGGCCAGGGCGTCAACACCACCGACTCCGCGGTGCGCATCACGCACCTGCCCACCGGGATCGTCGTCACCTGTCAGAACGAACGTTCACAGCTGCAGAACAAGGCCCGCGCACTGCAGGTGCTCGCCGCGCGACTCCAAGTGCTGGCCGAAGAGCAGGCGCAGGCCGACGCCTCTGCCGACCGGGCCAGCCAGATCCGCACCGTCGACCGCAGCGAGCGCATCCGCACGTACAACTTCCCGGAGAACCGGATCGCCGATCACCGGATCAACTTCAAGGCGCACAACCTCGACCAGGTGCTCGACGGCGACCTCGACGCTCTCTTTGACGCGCTGGCCGTGGCCGATAAGCAGTCAAGGCTGCAGCAGGCATGACGGGACTCCGCCGGGTGATCGACGCCGCCTCGGTGGCGCTGGCCGAGGCGGGGGTCGGATCGCCGCGCACCGACGCCGAACTGCTCGCCGCCCATGCGGCATCTACCGACCGTGGTCGTCTCGCCTTCGCCGACACAGGACCAGAGTTCTGCCAACGCTTCGACGAGCTGGTCGCCCAGCGCGCAAAGCGGGTGCCGCTACAACACCTCACAGGTACCGCGGCGTTCGGCCCGGTGACCGTGCACGTCGGGCCCGGTGTTTTCATTCCGCGACCGGAGACCGAGTCACTGCTGGAATGGGCTGCCGCCCAACCACTCTCACCGTGTCCGGTAATCGTCGACCTGTGCACGGGCTCCGGCGCGTTGGCGGTGGCGCTCTCGAAGTACTGGCCCGGCGCGCGCGTCATCGCCATCGACGACTCCGAGGCCGCCCTCGCCTACGCCCGACGCAACACCGCCGAAACGCTCGTCGAACTCATCCGGGCCGACGTCACCGTGCCGGGGCTGCTCGCCGAGCTCGACGGCCAGGTGGACCTCGTCGTGGCCAACCCGCCCTACATTCCTGACGGCGCGGCACTGGAACCCGAAGTGGCCCAACATGATCCGCCGCACGCGCTGTTCGGAGGGCCGGACGGGATGGCGGTCATCGATCGCGTTGTCGAGCTGGCCGCACGCCTGATGCGTGACGGCGGTCGCTGTGCCGTCGAACACGACGACACCACATCGGCTCGCACCGTCGAAGCGTTCACCCGCACTCGGCGATTCGTCGACGTCACCGCCCGACACGACCTGACCGGCCGGCCCCGGTTCGTCACCGCGGTCCGGGCCGGGATGAGAGGCTGACAGGCATGACCACCCGAAGGCGACCGCGAGTGAGGATCGCAGCGAGGTGCGAGCGAGGACCGGAGCGAGTGGGAGTCGAGGCATGATGGACGTGTTCGACTGCACGGACCCCGAACAGCGGGAGACCGGCATCGCTTCGGCGATCAGTGCCCTCAAAGGCGGTCGGCTTGTCGTCCTGCCCACCGACACCGTCTACGGCATCGGTGCGGATGCCTTCGACAATGACGCCGTCGCCGCCCTGCTCTCGGCGAAGGGGCGTGGCCGCGACATGCCCGTCCCAGTGTTGGTGGGTTCGTGGCACACCATCGATGGCCTGGTGTACAACGTCCCGCACAGTGCACGCGAACTCATCCAGGCGTTCTGGCCGGGCGCGCTTAGTCTCGTGGTGCGCCAGGCCCCGTCGCTGCAGTGGGATCTCGGCGACGCACACGGCACGGTGATGTTGCGTATGCCGTTGCACCCTGTCGCGATCGAGCTGCTGCGCGAGGTCGGCCCGATGGCGGTGTCGAGCGCCAACATCTCCGGCCGTCCAGCGTCGGTCAACGTCGAGGACGCGCGCAGTCAACTCGGCGACCTCGTCGAGGTGTATCTCGACGGAGGAGCCTCAGAACAACAGGCGGCATCGACGATCGTCGACCTCACCGGCGCGCATCCACTCGTGCTCCGGCAGGGCCCGGTCACATTGGAGGGCATCGCGAAAGTCCTCGGTGTGGAACCCGAGTCGCTCACGGACTGATCAGATCCGAACCCGCACACCCAGCAGAACCGTACGCTCTCACCTTCGTCCAGTACGGTTGCGCCAATGGTGAGCGACGCGGCCGGCGGACTGCTCGCGCTCTCCGATCGGGGCGCGGGTGTCCCGCTGCGTGAGCTCGCGCTCGTCGGGCTGACCGCGGCGATGATCACCTACTTCGCGACCGGCTGGGTCAGGGTGCTGGCGAGGCGGCTTGGCGCGGTCGCCTATCCACGCGAACGCGACGTCCACCAAGATCCGACACCGCGCATGGGTGGCTTGGCGATGTATGTCGGCGTGGTCGCGGCCGTCTTGCTGGCGTCGCAACTGCCGGCACTGACTCGGGGCTTCGTCTATTCGTCGGGCATGCCCGCGGTCGTCGTCGCGGGCGGACTCATCATGGCCATCGGCCTGATCGACGACCGCTGGGGTCTGGACGCGTTGACGAAGTTCGCCGGCCAGATCACCGCCGCGAGTGTGCTCGTCACGATGGGTGTCGCGTGGAGCGTGCTCTACATCCCGATCGGCGGCGTCGGCACCATCGTGCTGGACCAGGTGTCGTCGATCCTGCTCACGCTGGCGCTGACGGTGGCGATCGTCAACGCGATGAACTTCGTCGACGGCCTCGACGGGCTCGCCGCCGGGCTCGGCCTGATCACCGCGTCGGCAATCTGCATCTTCTCCATCGGCCTGCTGCGCGACCACGGCGGCGACGTCCTGTTCTATCCGCCCGCGGTGATCTCGGTCGTGCTGGCGGGTGCGTGTCTGGGCTTCCTGCCGCACAACTTTCACCCCGCCAAGATCTTCATGGGCGATTCCGGCTCGATGCTGATCGGCCTGATGCTGGCGGCGGCGTCGACCACCGCGGCGGGTCCGATCTCGCAGACCGCCTACGGCGCGCGCGACGTGTTCGCGCTCCTGTCGCCCTTCCTATTGGTCGTAGCGGTGATGTTCGTGCCCGCGCTCGACATGCTGCTCGCGGTGATTCGCCGAACACGTGCGGGCGTGCACTTCTCGACCCCGGACAAGATGCACCTGCATCACCGGTTGCTGCAGATCGGTCATTCGCACCGGCGGGTGGTGCTGCTGATCTACCTGTGGGTCGGCATCATCGCGCTTGGCGCGGCGAGCACGATCTTCTTCGACCCCCGCTACACCGGTGCCGTCATGCTGGCGGCGATTCTGGTCGCCGTCGTGGCCACGCTCATCCCGCTTCTGCACCGCCGCGATGACCAGTTCGAGGAAATGTACGACAAAAAGTAGTAGGTCCCCTTTTATGGCTCTAACCATGTGTTAGGGTTCAGTTAGAACCCGAAGAAACCTCGCGGGTTGCCGGCCACCGGCCCATCGGTTTACGACCGATCGGCGCCGACTTAGACCGACAAAGGGAGCTACCCCTTGGGTGATTCCAGCGAGCAAATCGCCCTCCGATACGCTCGGGGCGCTACGCACAGAATCATCGGGATAACTCACGTGACCGCGGGATTGAGGTGAAGCAGTGACGACGCCAGCGCAAGACGCGCCGTTGGTGTTTCCGTCCGTTGCTTTCAGGCCGTTGCGCCTGCTCGCCATCTGCGTCGTGCTGACCGGCCTTGCGGTGCTGGCCGCCGGACTGCTCGGCCACGTGATGGTCGGCGTCTTCTTCGGCGTCGGGCTCGTTCTGGGTTTGCTCAACGCCGTGCTGGTGCAGCGCTCGGTGGATGCCATCACCGCTGAGGCGCATCCGCTGAAACGCAAGATGGCGCTGAATTCCGCCACCCGCCTGTTGGTGATGACGGTGATCGGGCTGACGGTTGCCTT
This sequence comes from Mycobacterium sp., assembly GCA_025965975.1. Classification (GTDB taxonomy): domain Bacteria; phylum Actinomycetota; class Actinomycetes; order Mycobacteriales; family Mycobacteriaceae; genus Mycobacterium. The sequence continues at coordinate 7,512 of JAOPVX010000107.1, forward strand.
CATCTTCCGGCCGCAGGGGCTCGGCGTGGTGTTCGGCATGGCCCTGTTCCAGGTGCTCTTGGTGATCTCCACCGCGCTGCCGGTGATGAAGAAAATCCGGGCCGGTAATCCAATGAGCACAGCTGACGGACTCGAAGGGGAGGCCAGAAAGCGATGACCGAGACGTTCCTCGCCGAAGCCGCGATCGAGGTCGGTCACCACGAGACGGCCAATTGGTTCGGGCTCACGGTCAACACGGACACGGTGCTGGCGACCGCGATCGCGGCGGTGATCGTGCTCGCACTGGCGTTCTTCTTGCGCGCCAAGGTCACATCGACTGGTGTGCCCGGCGGCGTACAGCTGTTCTGGGAAGCCATTACGGTTCAGTTGCGCGATCAGATCGAGACCGCAATCGGCATGAAGATCGCCCCCTTCGTGTTGCCGTTGGCCGTCACGTTGTTCGTGTTCATCCTCGTTGCGAACTGGCTGTCAGTGCTGCCGGTGCAGTACTCCAGCGCGACCGGCGGTACCCACGAGCTGCTCACGCCACCGGCCAGCGACATCAACTTCGTGCTCGCGCTCGCGTTGTTCGTGTTCATCTGCTACCACGCGGCAGGCGTCTGGCGCCGCGGCGTCATCGGGCACCCGCTGAAGCTGCTCAAGGGCCACGTCGCGTTCCTCGCGCCGATCAACCTGGTCGAGGAGCTGGCCAAACCGATTTCGTTGTCGCTCCGACTCTTTGGCAACATCTTCGCCGGCGGCATCCTGGTCGCGCTGATCGCGCTGTTCCCGCCGTACATCATGTGGCTGCCCAACGCGATCTGGAAGAGCTTCGACCTGTTCGTCGGCGCCATCCAGGCGTTCATCTTCGCGCTGCTGACGATCTTGTACTTCAGCCAGTCGATGGAGCTCGATGAGCACCATGACTAGCTACGTGTTTCGCCGACCCGAACACGCAGGACCCAGAACCTGGTAGGACCACTACCAGTTATCAAGGAGGATAAAGAATGAACCCCACTATCGCTGCCGGCGCGCTTATCGGCGGTGGGTTGATCATGGCCGGCGGCGCAATCGGCGCCGGTATCGGTGACGGTATTGCTGGTAATGCGCTGATCGCAGGCATCGCCCGGCAGCCGGAGGCGCAGGGCCGACTGTTCACACCATTCTTCATCACGGTCGGTCTGGTTGAGGCCGCATACTTCATCAACCTGGCGTTCATGGCGCTGTTTGTGTTCGCCACGCCGGTCAAGTAGTTCGTCGGCATGGTTGACCTGAGCACTCACGTCTTGGCGGCTGCGGAAGGCGGCACAAGCAACTTCCTCGTGCCCAACGGCACTTTCTTCGTCGTGCTGATCATCTTCTTGATCGTGCTCGGCGTGATCGGCAAGTGGGTTGTGCCGCCTATTTCCAAGGTGCTGCGCGAACGCGACGCCATGGTGAAGCAGACCGTCGAGGACAGCCGCAAGGCAGCCGACCAGTTCGCTGCCGCCGACGAGGACTACCGGGCCGAGATGGCCACGGCACGCGGGGAAGCGTCGAAACTTCGTGACGGGGCGCGAGCGGAAGGGCGAAAGGTCCTGGAGGACATGCGAGGCCGGGCCTCCGGCGAAGTGGCGTCGACACTGCAGCAGGCCAGTGAGCAACTGAAGCAGCAGGCCGACGCCATCGAGCCCGACCTGCGGTCGTCGGTGGAAACCCTGTCAGTAACGCTGGCCAGCCGAGTGCTTGGCTTCGAGATCAACGCGGCCACGTCGGCTTCGGGACGGTAAGGCAATGTCGACGTTCATCGGTCAGCTCGTCGGGTTCGCGGTCATCGTGTTCATTGTGTGGCGCTACGTCGTTCCGCCCGTGCGCCGGATGATGACCAACCAGCAGGAAAACGTGCGCAAGCAGTTGGCGGACAGCGCCGAAGCCAAGAAGCGGTTGGCCCAGGCCGAGAAGGCGCACGAGAAGGCCCTCGGGCAAGCCAAGGCCGAGGCCAAGCAGGTGATCGAGGAGGCGCGGGTCGACGCTGAACGCATCGTTGAGCAACTGCATGCCCAGGCAGACGCCGAGGTTGAGCGGATCAAGGTGCAAGGCGCCCAGCAGGTTCAGCTTTTGCGTGCCCAGTTGATTCGCCAACTGCGTCAGGACCTCGGCACCGAGTCTGTCCGCCGCGCGGGCGAATTGGTCAATGACCATGTCTTGGACCCTGATTCGCAGTCGGCCACCGTCGACCGGTTCATCGACGAACTCGACGCGATGGCACCGTCCGAAGCGGTGGTCGCAGACCGGGCGAGCGCACGGCTGCGCTCGGCGAGCCGGGAGTCGCTGGCGGCGCTGGTAGCGAAGTTCGACGAGATGACGGCCGACCTTGGACCCGACCAATTGTCTTCGGTGGCCGATGATTTGGCCTCAGTCGCCAAACTGCTGGCGCGCGAGTCGATCCTGACGCGTCATCTCGCCGACCCGGCCGACGACCCCACGGCGAAGCTCGGCCTGCTGGAAACGCTGCTCGAAGGCAAGGTCGGCGACACGGCGCTGGAGGTGCTGAAGGCCGCGGTGTCGGGACGCTGGTCGTCCGACGCGAACCTGGTCGACGCCGTCGAACATGTCGCACGGCTGGCGCTGCTGGTACGCGCGGAGCGCGAAGATGTGGCCGGCGACGTCGAAGAACAACTCTTCCGGTTCAGCCGCATTCTGGATGCGCAGCCGCGGCTGGCCACCCTGCTCAGCGACTACAGCGCGCCTGCCGAGAGCCGGGTCAGGCTATTGCGCGATGTCCTTGACAGCGGCTCCGGAGTGAATACCACGACGGTTCAGCTGCTTTCGCAGACGGTCGAGCTGCTTCGCGGCGAACGCGCAGACGAGGCCGTGCGCGACCTGGCCGAGCTTGCGGTGGCCCGCCGAGGCGAGGTGGTGGCGCATGTCAGCGCCGCGGCCGGCCTCAGCGGCGCCCAGCGGACACGGTTGACAGACGTATTGACCCGCATTTACGGGCACCCGGTTTCCGTGCAGCTGCACATCAACCCCGAGTTGCTGGGCGGGCTGAACATCGCCGTCGGCGACGAGGTGATCGACGGCACGCTCTCATCGAAACTGGCGGCGGCCGACACCAAGCTGCCTGACTGACCGACAACTAACGACAAGACCCCACACCGCAAGAGCAGGAAGACGAAAACCCATGGCAGAGTTGACCATCTCCGCTGACGACATCCAGGGTGCGATCGAGGAGTACGTCTCGAGTTTCACCGCCGACACCGCGCGCGAGGAGATCGGTACTGTCATCGACGCCGGCGACGGTATCGCGCACGTCGAGGGCCTGCCCTCGGTGATGACGCAGGAGCTGCTCGAATTTCCCGGCGGCGTGCTTGGCGTTGCGCTCAACCTGGACGAGCACAACGTCGGCACCGTGATTCTCGGCGACTTCGAGAAGATCGAAGAGGGCCAGCAGGTGAAGCGCACCGGCGAAGTCCTGTCGGTGCCTGTCGGCGATGCATTCCTTGGCCGCGTGGTCAACCCGCTGGGCCAGCCGATTGACGGCCGCGGCGACATCGAGGCGGAAACCCGTCGCGCGCTGGAGATTCAGGCTCCGTCGGTGGTGCAGCGACAGGGTGTGAAGGAGCCGCTGCAGACCGGCATCAAGGCCATCGACGCGATGACCCCGATCGGCCGCGGCCAGCGCCAGTTGATCATCGGCGACCGCAAGACCGGCAAGACCGCGGTCTGCGTGGACACCATCCTCAACCAGCGCCAGAACTGGGAGACCGGCGATCCCAAGAAGCAGGTCCGCTGCGTCTACGTCGCGATCGGGCAGAAGGGCACCACCATCGCCGCCGTGCATCGCACGCTGGAGGAGGGCGGTGCGATGGATTACACAACGATCATCGCCTCGCCCGCATCGGACTCCGCCGGCTTCAAATGGCTTGCCCCCTACACCGGTTCGGCCATCGCCCAGCACTGGATGTACGACGGCAAGCACGTGCTGATCGTGTTCGACGACCTTTCCAAGCAGGCCGAGGCCTACCGGGCGATCTCACTGCTGCTGCGCCGCCCGCCGGGCCGTGAGGCCTACCCCGGCGATGTTTTCTACCTGCACTCTCGGTTGCTGGAACGTTGTGCCAAGCTGTCCGACGAGCTGGGCGGCGGCTCGCTGACCGGCCTGCCGATCATCGAGACGAAGGCCAACGACATCTCGGCCTACATCCCGACCAACGTCATCTCGATCACCGACGGGCAGTGCTTCCTCGAGACCGACCTGTTCAACCAGGGCGTGCGCCCGGCCATCAACGTCGGTGTGTCGGTGTCCCGAGTCGGCGGCGCTGCGCAGATCAAGGCCATGAAGGACGTGGCAGGGTCGTTGCGGCTGGATCTGTCGCAGTACCGCGAGCTGGAGTCGTTCGCCGCGTTCGCCTCTGACCTGGATGCCACCTCGAAGGCGCAGCTGGAGCGTGGTGCTCGGCTGGTCGAGCTGCTCAAGCAGCCGCAGTACCAGCCGCTGCCGGTCGAGGAGCAGGTCGTCTCGATTTTCCTTGGCACCGAGGGCCACCTGGACTCCGTCCCGGTAGAAGATGTTGGCCGGTTCGAGGCCGAACTCCTCGACCACGTGCGGGCGTCGGAGGGAGACATCCTCAAGCAAATCCGCGAAACGGGGAAGCTCGGCGAGGACCTCAGCGGAAAACTGGTCGAGGTGATCAACCAGTTCAAGAAGGGCTTCGCGGCCTCCGACGGCAGCTCGGTGGTGCCCGACGAGCATATCGACGCGCTGAATGAGGAAGACCTCGCAAAGGAATCGGTGAAGGTCCGCAAGCCCGCACCGAAGGAGAAGTAGTCAACGATGGCGGCCACACTTCGCGAGTTACGCGGACGGATCCGCTCCGCTGGGTCGATCAAGAAGATCACCAAGGCCCAGGAGCTGATCGCGACGTCACGCATCGGCAGGGCGCAGACCCGCCTTCGGGCGGCTCGTCCCTACGCCTTCGAGATCACGGCCATGCTGACCGCGCTGGCGGCTGAGGCGGCGTTGGACCATCCGCTCCTTGTCGAGCGTGAGGACGCCAAGCGGGCCGGCGTGCTCGTCGTGTCGTCCGACCGCGGCCTGTGTGGGGGGTACAACTCAAACGTGTTCCGCCGCGCCGAGGAGCTGTTCTCCCTGCTGCGGAAGGACGGCAAAACTCCGCTCGTCTACACCGTGGGTCGTAAGGCGGCTAACTATTACAGGTTCCGCAACTGGGATATCACCAAGTCGTGGAGCGGGTTCTCCGAGCAACCCACGTACGAGAACGCTCAGGAGATCGCAACCACCCTCGTTGAGACCTTCCTCGCCGGAGCCGACGATCAGGGCGACGATCCCGGCCCCGACGGCGTCTTTGGCGTCGACGAGCTGCACATCGTCTACACCGAGTTCAAGTCGATGATGTCGCAGTCGGCCGTCGCGCATCGCATTGCACCGATGGTAGTCGAGTACGTGGAGGAGGACACCGGTCCGCACACGCTGTACTCGTTCGAGCCCGACGCCACAACGCTTTTCGACGCATTGCTGCCGCGGTACCTGGCAACCCGGGTCTATGCCGCACTGCTCGAGTCGGCGGCGTCGGAGCTGGCATCACGTCAGCGGGCGATGAAGTCGGCCACCGACAACGCCGATGACCTCATCAAGGCCCTCACCCTTGAGGCCAACCGCGAGCGGCAGGCCCAGATCACACAGGAAATCAGCGAGATTGTCGGTGGCGCCAACGCGCTGGCCGACGCGAGCCGTTAGCCCCTTAGAAAGAAGAAGAGATGACTGCTACCGCCGAAAAGACCGGCACGGCAACGAAGAAGGACACCAACGGTCGAGTGGTGCGGGTGACCGGTCCCGTGGTCGACGTCGAGTTCCCGCGCGGTTCGGTGCCCGAACTGTTCAACGCGTTACAGGCGGAGGTCACGTTCGAGGAACTCGCCAAGACGCTGACGCTCGAAGTGGCCCTGCACCTCGGCGACAGCCTGGTGCGCTGCATCTCGCTGCAGCCGACCGACGGCCTGGTCCGCGGCGTCGACGTGGTCGACACCGGGCGGGCGATCTCGGTGCCGGTCGGCGACGGCGTGAAGGGCCACGTGTGGAACGCCCTTGGCATCTGCCTGGACGAGAAGGGATACGGAAAAGATTTCGACCGCTGGCCGATTCACCGCAAGCCGCCGGCCTTCGACGAACTCGAACCCCGCACCGAGATGCTCGAGACAGGCCTCAAGGTCGTCGACCTGCTGACCCCGTACGTGCGCGGCGGCAAGATCGCCCTGTTCGGCGGCGCGGGCGTAGGCAAGACCGTTCTGATCCAGGAGATGATCAATCGCATTGCCCGCAACTTCGGCGGCACTTCGGTATTCGCGGGTGTGGGCGAGCGCACCCGCGAAGGCAACGACCTGTGGGTCGAGCTCGGAGAGGCCGACGTGCTCAAGGACACTGCGCTGGTGTTCGGTCAGATGGACGAGCCGCCGGGCACGCGTATGCGGGTCGCACTGTCGGCGCTGACCATGGCGGAGTACTTCCGCGACGAGCAGAGCCAGGACGTGCTGCTGTTCATCGACAACATCTTCCGGTTCACCCAGGCCGGTTCCGAGGTGTCAACGTTGCTCGGCCGCATGCCATCCGCGGTGGGTTACCAGCCGACGCTGGCCGACGAGATGGGCGAGCTGCAGGAGCGCATCACCTCGACGCGTGGGCGCTCCATCACGTCGATGCAGGCCGTCTACGTGCCCGCCGACGACTACACCGACCCGGCGCCCGCCACGACGTTCGCTCACCTGGACGCGACCACCGAGCTCAGCCGCGCGGTGTTCTCCAAGGGCATCTTCCCGGCGGTGGACCCGCTGGCGTCCAGCTCGACGATTCTGGACCCGAGCGTGGTTGGCGAAGAGCACTACCGCGTCGCGCAGGAAGTGATTCGAATCCTGCAGCGCTACAAGGACCTTCAGGACATCATCGCCATTCTCGGTGTGGACGAGCTGTCCGAGGAGGACAAGCAGCTAGTCAACCGGGCACGGCGGATCGAGCGCTTCCTGTCGCAGAATATGATGGCGGCCGAACAGTTCACCGGCCAGCCGGGTTCAACTGTTCCGCTGAAGGAGACGATCGAGGCGTTCGACCGGCTGACCAAGGGCGAATTCGATCACATCCCCGAGCAGGCGTTCTTCCTGATCGGCGGGCTCGACGACCTGGCCAAGAAGGCCGAGAGCTTCGGGGTCAAGCTGGAAGGCGGCAGCAGCGACGGCGCCAAGTCGGATGACGCCAAAGCGGACGGCGATGCGGACAACGATGACGACGCCAAGAAGGACGATGGCGACGAGACGGATGAATAAGCCCGTCCTACGCCGAAGGGTGGTGTGCGTTGTCTGAGATGAATGTCGATATCGTGGCCGTCGATCGCAAGATCTGGTCGGGCAAGGCGACATTCGTCTTCACCCGTACTACCTCAGGTGAGATCGGCATTCTGCCCGGGCACATTCCGCTGGTGGCGCAGCTTGTCGACGACGCTGTGGTGCGGGTGGAGCGGGAGGGCGAAGACGACTTGCGCGTCGCCGTCGACGGTGGCTTCCTGTCGGTCACCGACGAAGGTGTGATCATCCTCGCCGAATCCGCTGAATTCGACTCAGAGATCGATGCCGACGCTGCCACGCGTGACGCCGAATCCGACGACCCGGGCACCGCTGCCAAGGGCCGGGCGAGGCTGCGCGCCCTGGGGCGGATCGACTAGCGGGCCCGCGGCCGATGAGCGCGCCCATGCTGATCATGGCCGTGCTGGTCGGTGTGCTGTTGCTGGCGGTCGTCGCACTGAGTTATCGCTTGTGGAAGCTACGACAGGGTGGCACGGCCGCCATCCTGCGTGACGTCCCGGCGGTCGGCGGCCACGGCTGGCGGCACGGTGTAATGCGTTACCGTGATGACGAAGCGAGGTATTACCGGTTGTCGAGTTTGCGGTGGTGGCCGGATCGCCGGTTGAGTCGGCGCGGGCTGGAGATCGTGTCGCGACGCGCGCCGCGCGGCGACGAGTTCGACATCATGACCGATGAGATCGTGGTGCTTGAACTGCGCGACACCAGCCCCGAACGCCGCCGCGGCTACGAGGTGGCGCTGGATCGTGGTGCGCTGACGGCGTTTCTATCGTGGCTGGAGTCTCGGCCGTCGCCGCGGGCCCGACGTCGCACGGTCTAATGCCCGGCGGGTCCGCCCGGCTGCCAGAGCACGTCTCCGCCGGGGTTGGCCACCCGCGACAGGATGAACAACAGATCCGAAAGCCGGTTCAGATATTTGGCCGGAAGGACGCTCACGCTGTCCGGATGCGCCGCCACCGCGCTCCACGCCGACCGCTCCGCTCGGCGCGCCACCGTCCGCGCGACGTGCAGCAGTGCCGACAGCGCCGTACCACCGGGCAGCACAAACGAATTCAACGCCGGCAACGGCGCGTTGTATTGGTCGCACCAAGACTCGAGCCGGTCGATGTAGCTCTGGGTGATCCGCAGTGGGGGATGCTCCGGATTGTCGACAACCGGTGTAGACATGTCCGCGCCCGCGTCGAAAAGGTCGTTCTGAATCTGCCGCAGCACCAGTGTCATGTGCTCGTCGGGGTGCCCAAGCGAGACGGCCACACCGATCGCGGCGTTGGCTTCGTCGCAGTCGGCATAGGCCGTCAGCCGTTCGTCGTTCTTCGATACCCGCGAAAAATCGCTCAGACCCGTGGTGCCGTCGTCGCCGGTCCGGGTGTAGATGCGGGTCAGGTGTACAGCCATGGTCAAACCGTACCGGCAGACTGACAGTGCCCAGAGCTGCTTACTAGACTGACCCGCGTGAGCGACCGATTCGTGGTGACGGGGGGAAACCGGTTGTCAGGCAAAGTTGCTGTCGGGGGGGCCAAGAACAGTGTGCTCAAGCTGATGGCGGCGACGCTGTTGGCGGAGGGCACCAGCAC
>JAOPVX010000064.1 GCA_025965975.1 Mycobacterium sp.
GACAGAAGTCATGTTTGACGCCGTCAGCCGGAGGACGCGAATTCGATCAGGTGCTTGAGCAGGTCCCGGTCAAGTATGCCGGGCAACCTTCGACTGTTTCATTTCAGGGAACTGGCTGAAGAACGCGGTGGGCTCGTCCAGATCGATGTCGAGTGGAAACCCCGCCAGACGCTGGGTCGATCCCTGGTCGAGCTTGAAGAAGATCGAAAACTCGTGGTCACCGGATATCTCCTGGAAATACGCCTTGATGCCAGCCTGATCACCAGCCTCGGTCATGCTGGCCAGCTTCGGCAGATCGACCATTCTGAACAGGCCTTCCAGGGCGGACGTAACTTCAGCGAAAGACTTCTTGGACCGGATCGTGATGAGCTTGCACGTAAATTCGGTTTCCGTCACTTGCGGTTCCATTTTGGCTACTCCATCGGGGTCGTTGGATCACAGGCGTGTCAGATGCGTTGGCGCTAATGTGTTTCGGCCCGGGTAGGTCGGCCGTCGCCGGCCGTCACCTTCATGCGTCGAGGAAACCCTGGACGTCATCAGAGAACTCCAAGTGGTGCTGAAACAGAAAGCCATGCGCCGAGTCCGGGTAAATCTTCACGCGAGCTCGTGGAATCAAGCCTGCAAGTAGGTACGTGTAATGGGGAAGAATCAAGGGGTCGCTGTCACCGTTCGCCACGAACACCGGCAGGTCGATCGCGCTTACACGCTGCAGCGCACTGTGATTGGGAACTCCCCACCCACAAACGGCGTCGTACTGTGCTTCTCGGGTTTCCCACGTCGTGGGCACGTCGCGGCCCTGTGTTCGGGAGAACATGCGCTTGACGGCTTGCTGCCCAGCCTGCCGACTCGATGCAGACGGGGCGTAGAACACGTCAAGCACGCCCTCGGGGTTTGTCTCGCGCGCGCCGACCGCTTCGATAACGTCGGGAGCCCAACCGTGCATCCCCGCCGCACCCTGAGGCGCCGAAGATGCCAAGATGACCCTCCGGAGCAGTGCTGGCCTCAACAGCGCCATTTCCTGGGCGATGAAGCTGCCGATGGAGAACCCCAGTATGTCGACCTGGTCGAAGTCCATCGCGCTCAGAAAAGCGATGGCGTCCTGTGCCATCTGCTCGACGCGGTGGGGCGTGTTCCCGGTGGTGCCGCCGACCCCCACGTTGTCGAATGTCACGACACGGCGAGACGACGCCAGCTCGTCGATCAGCGCCGGATCCCAGTTGTCGAGGTTCCCGCGGAAGTGCTGAAGAAGGACCAGCGGAACGCCGCCCTCGCCTGCATCCCGATACACGTACTCGACGCCGTTGGCGGCGCTGACACTCTTGTTTGACCGCTCCGCGTATGTTTCGCCTGTTGTCATCGCCCCAGTCCGTCGTGTGCTCTCTCGCCGATCGCCACCTCATCGAGACGCCGACCCTTCGACCGCCGATCAAAATGCGCTGTGGCTCGGCGAACACCTCCCCCAATTTCGCTGCAAAGGGCGAAGCTCGCATCCGCCGGTGGACAGCGCACGTGGCCAGTCGCCGATCGGCGGGCCCGCGCGGCGTCAGAATGTCGTAGCGCAGGCCAGTTCTCAGGTCGAAGGTGAACACATTGGCGATGGAGTGCAGCACACAAGGCCCGAGGCCCAACATCCGAGTATCGATAACCCCCAGACACCGTGCACGAGAAGGATGTTGGGCTGCGGCATGCCGCGACCATCCCGGGAATGGATGGATAACGGGACAAACCTCGCGTACCAGGGGCACCCGAGCTAGACCGAGTCGAGCCCTGTTGACACATCGTGCCGCTGCCGGTGGCCTGCAGTGACGACCGGGTGACGGGATGTCATGCCCGCCCGTGCGGCGTGAGCACCGGTAGCCACCCGTCGAATCAGATGCCGCTGCCCGACCCTCGTCGAACAACCCGCACACACGGCGCTTGCGCCACCACCGCGCGAGTGGACTGACGGCACCGTGATCGCCGGCCATGACTGACCACTGGCACTGTCCACAAGCGGATTTGAGCGCGGACTGAGCGAACAACGCTCGATGACAGTCATTCCGGTTCTCATCTCGATCGCCGTCGTCAATGGGCATCGCGGGATAGTGCCAACCATCACATCAAGGGGTGCGAGTATGGGTGATCCGATTGTCGAGGCGAGGGTGGCGCGGGCACTTCTTTCGGGGCCGGCAACCATCCGCGATGGCGCCACCGTCGCGGATATGGACGAGCGCGGCAACATGACTGTCCTGCGCCCGGGCACCAACGAGTGGGTGTGCATGCCGGGCCTGGAGATAGGGCAGGCCGACATGTGCGCCGATCCAATGGGCATGCAGTGGTTCACAGACCTGGTGGTGATGCGCAAACCGAAGCCGACCAACACTGCGCCGGGACTGATCTACATGCTCAACGGGGCGACCCAGCACAGCTACACCGATCCATTCGACACGACGAGCCCGCCGATCCCCATCGGCCCACACTGGATGCTGATTTGGCCCTTCGGCGCCGAAGCGAGCGGACTCTCAACGGTCATGCGCGACGCGGGAACGATGATCATGTTTGCCGGAACGCCGTATGCACACCTGCACATCTGCGGAGACCCATGGGCGGGCAACGAATATCACCCTGGCGACAAAGCCGTGTGGACGATGACGTACGACCAGCGGGCGTAGCCGCGCTCCAGTGCCGGCAAGTATCGATGCCGAGAGGAGCCAACGGTGTCAAACCGATTCGATTTAGCCGATCTCGCGATGCAGACCGGCCTTTGCCGCCAGCTGGGCATTGCGTACCCGATCATCTCGGCGCCCATGGGTCCCGACATCACCGGGCCGGATCTCGTCGCGGCCGTAAGCAACGCGGGCGGCCTCGGCATCCTGCAGGCGCAGTTATGCACGCCTCCACGATTCCGCGACGAGATCCGCCGGGTGCGCGAGCTCACCGACCGCCCGTTTGGAGTGAACCTGCTCCTGAACTTTCCGGTAGATGATCTCCTCGCCGTCTGCATCGAAGAGCAGATCCCGGCGCTGAGCCTGTTCTGGGGCGATCCGAGTCCGTATGTCGAGCGGGCCCACGCCGCCGGGACAAAAGTGTTCTGCCAAGTGTGAAACGTCGAGGATGCGCGCAGGGCGGCAGCGGCCGACGTGGACGTGGTCATCGCGCAGGGTGTCGAAGCGGGCGGCCATGTCGCAGGACAGGTTACGACCATGGCGCTAGTGCCCCAGGTCGTGGACGCCGTCGCGCCGCGTCCAGTGGCCGCCGCGGGCGGCATCGCCGATGGCCGGGGGCTAGTTGCTGTCCTGGCGTTGGGCGCACAAGCCGCGGTGCTGGGAACTCGATTTCTCGCCAGAGAAGAATCTCGCGCCCACCCGTATTACAAGAGGAGGCTGCTCGACGCAACCGAGGGGGATACGGTGCGCACCACGCTGTTCGGGCACGGGTGGCCGCACGCACCGCATCGGACGCTGCGGACCCCGTTCGTGCAGCAGTGGCTGGGCAACGAAGTGCGCGGCCAGGAGTCCCGCCCCGACGAACCCCAGGTCGGGACGACAGTGATCGGCGGAGTGACCATGCCGGTGCTGCGGTTCATAGCCCTGGTCGGACCGCGCGATCGTCACGCCTGGCGGCACGATCTCGTCGATCTTGTCAAGGATGTCGGTGGACAGCTTCACCTCGGCGGCGCCGAGCTGCGACTGGAGATGCTCCATTGTGCGCGGGCCGATGATCGGTGAGGTGACCGCCGGATGCTGAATGACGAACGCCAACGCCAGATGGATGAGCGACTGTCCAGCGCCGTCGGCCAGTTGGCCGGGCGCATCGGCGGCGTCCAGTTTGCGCTGGTAGTCCGGACTCGACATGGCGAACCGGCCAGGGATCCGGGTGCGGCGCCTGGACTCCGGCAGATCCTGATCTTTGCGGTAGCCCCCGGTAAGCCACCCGCCGGCCAGCGGACTCCACGGCAGCACACCCATGCCGTACTGCGCGGCCACGGGCAGGACGTCCGCCTCGATGCCACGCACCAACAATGAGTAGGGCGGCTGCTCGGTCACAAACCGACCGAGGGCACGCCGCTCGCTGACCCACTGCGCCTGCACCATCTGATGGGCGGGGAAAGTCGACGAGCCGAAAGCCCGGATCTTGCCCTGCCGCTGCAGATCTGTGAGCGCGGACAGCGTCTCCTCGATATCGGTGTCCTGATCGGGGCGATGGACTTGGTAGAGGTCGATCCAGTCGGTGTTCAGCCGGCGCAGGCTGTTTCGACCTCGCGGATGATCCAGCGGCGGGAATTGCCGCGCTGATTCGGGTCACCCTTTGTGCCCACCGGCGAGTCGACCGGGACGCCCATCTGGACGTTGACCTTGGTGGCCAGGACCACGTCATCGCGTTTGCCGTCGGCCAGAGCCTTGCCGACAATGATCTCCGATTCGCCCTGGGAGTAAACGTCGGCCGTGTCGCTGAAATTGATGCCGGCGTCCAGCGCGGCGTGGATGGTTTTGATACACGTTGCGTGGTCAGGCTCCCCCCAGGCGCCGAACATCATTGCGCCGAGACATAGAGGGCTGACTTGCATTCCAGTTCGTCCGAGGCTGCGGTATTCCATAGCCCGATTGTCCCGCACACCCGCGCCAACGCGCCAAACCGTCGGTGACGGCTTCGAACTGCAAGTCACGCGGGTGCGCTGGGAGGTAGGTGGCTAGGAACCGCCGGCGTCGCCGCTCGCCGGGGTGGGCGCGCCAGGAGGAGCGGGTGTCAACATTCATTGGTAGCCGACGCTACCGTCGCGGTTCGACGAAACGGAATGATTAGCACGACTAATGTTCCCAAATCCGTTCCCAAGCGGCATGAAAACGGCCCCCGGAGAGGTCTTCGGGGGCCGTTTTGCCTGGTAGCGGGGACAGGATTCGAACCTGCGACCTCTGGGTTATGAGCTAATGGCCCGGCGTTGCGATGCGGCCGGCGTGTCTCGTATGTGGCGTACCCGCTTGGTGGCGAGTTGCCGGCGATCTACTACCGGACACGCGACCCGTTTGTCACGCTCGCCGCCGCAGCGGCCGTGACCTCCAAGATCGAACTCGTAACCGGGATCGCACTGCTCATTCAGCGTGATCCGATCATCACCGCGAAGGAGGCCGTGAGCATCGATCTGATCTCCGGCGGCCGGTTCGTGCTCGGCGTGGGCGCCGGCTGGAACATCGAGGAGCTGCGCGACCACGGCACGGACCCGAAGACGCGTGGTGCACTGTTGGACGAGCGCATCGAAGCCATCAAGGCGCTATGGATGACCGAGCCCGCCGAGTACCACGGCAACTACGTCAACTTCGATCCGTCCT
>JAOPVX010000144.1 GCA_025965975.1 Mycobacterium sp.
CCGTTCGGGCGGAGAGGACGATCTGTGTCGGAGACCATCGGCCGACCGGTACGCGCCGACGCCCGGCGCAACCGTGAGCGGCTCCTCGAAGCCGCCGTGAGCGCGTTGGCGAGCGACGGGGCGGACGTGACTCTCGAGGCCATCGCTAAGACTGCCGGCGTCGGCATCGGGACTCTCTACCGTCACTTCCCGACGCGTGATGCGCTCGTCGAGGCGGCTTACCGCCAGGAGCTCGCCCACCTCTGCGACGCGGTGCCCGGGCTCCTGCGATCGCTCCAGCCGGACGAGGCGACACGTGCCTGGATGGATCGCTTCATCGACTACATGACGACCAAGCGCTACATGGCCGGGGCACTTCAAGCGGTCATCGCTTCCGGAGGCGATCCCTACGCCGAGAGCCGCACCCGGCTGATCGCAGCCATCACCACACTCCTCGCCGCCGGTATCAGCGCCGGGATACTAAGGGCGGACGTCGAGCCCAACGACGTGCTCCTGGCGCTGAGCGGAGTGTCCCTCGCCGCCGGCGCGCCAGACCAGCGCGAGCAGGCCGGTCGCATGCTCGACCTGCTCATCGACGGCCTACGTCACCACGCTTCGGGCCCAGCCCGTAGTAGTTGACACCGTTGAACAAACGGATCAGTTTCAGATTCGTTGCGAGCCGTGTCGACCTTGCCGGTGAACCTGCTCAGTTGTCGCGGCCAGCTGCCTTCATCCGCTCAAGGTCGGCCATCACGACGGTCTTTCCGCCGGTGGCCGCCAGCGCCCGCGTGTGCCCGAGATGATGCATGTCGAAACACGAGGCGATCGACGTCGAGAAGCCCATGGTATCCAGAGTGTGGTTGACCGCTCGCTTGGCCAAGCGTAACGCCCATGGGTCCGTTTGTGCGACGCGATGCGCGAGAGTCATCGTGAATGGGAGTAATTCGTCGAGCAGCACGACGTGGTTGACCATCCCGGAGCGCAGCGCCTCCTCGGCGCTCACCGAACCGGCGGTGAACAGCATCTCCTTTGCCTTGCGGGCGCCGAGTTCCCAAGTGTGAGCGTGGTATTCGACGCCCATGATTCCTAGCAGACCGACCGGATCGGAGAACTGTGCGTTGTCGGCGGCGACGATGAGGTCACACGGCCAGCACAGCATCAGCCCGGCGGCGATGCACTTACCCTGTACCGCAGCGATGGTCGGTTTGGGAATGTCGCGCCAGCGCTTGGCGTACTCGAGGTAGCCGCGGGTCTCCCAGTCGTAGTAGTCCTCGGCGACGAGCTTGCCGTCGGTGCGCCGCGGACCCAGCATGCGCCCGTCAGCCGACGGGTCGGTGCCGGACATGTCGTGTCCGGCGGAAAAGTGCTTACCGGTGGTCGTCAGGACGATGACCCGCACATCGGGGTCTTCGTCGGCGCGCCGCCACGCGTCGTCGAGATCCTTGAGGATGCCGGCCGTCTGGGCATTGGCGGCCTGCGGCCGGTCTAGCGTGATCACCGCGACTCGATCGTCGATTTCGTAGCGGACGAAATGTTCTGCTGTCATTGCCTTCTCCTTTACGCGAAGCTTCTGATTACGCTCTCCTGGGCAAACGACGCGACCAGCGATCCCGCCTGGGTGTAGACGGCGCCGGTGCCGAAGCCGCGGCCGCCGGCCAGACGCTGACCGCGGATCTCCAGCCGCAGCCATTGGGACACGTCGAACGGTCGATGAAACCAGATCGAATGGCTGATCACCCCGGTCTGCAGCCCGGTGTGGGCGTCCTGCTGACTCAGCCCGGGTACCGCCTTGAGGAGCGTGCCGATCACCGGCCAGTCCGACACGTAAGCCAGAACCGGGCGGGCCAGGGACGTGTCGGTGAAGTCGGGGCAGCGCATCCAGAACGCAAGTTCGGCGGGCACAGCACTGACGTCGTCGAGTCCGACGTCACTGATCAACCTGGCCTCACCGGGCACCACGGCATAGTCAATAGGTTTGGCCGTCAAAGGATCTGCCGTCGGCACAGCGTCGAACTGGTAGTCGAACTCTTCGTCGGCACGGTCGAGAAGGATCGAACCTGTGGCGACGATGCGGCGGCCACCCAGAGGAGGCTCTTGGAACACGCTGGCGTGCCGGACTCCCAAGGAGCGGCCGTCGTGGGTTTTCTCCAGGTCCAGATATAGCGGGTCGGTGGGCCGTCCTTCGCGGGGGAACGCCACCTGCACCGATTTCACCGTCTTGCCGGGCGCGGCGCATGCCACCAGTTGAGCAAGGATCTGCCCACCGAAGATCCGTTCGGACTTGGGGTGGGCGACAGGGAGGACCGTGCGGCCGTCGCTGTCTTTTTCGATGTCCAGCACCGTGTGGAATTGATCGAGATTCATCCTTGCCGTGCCCTTTCTGCTTCTTCTGCGGTCGCGGTCAACTCGAATTTCTTGACCTTGCCCGACGGGGTCATGGGCAGGGAATCCACGAAATGCCAGGCGACAGGGGTTTTCTGGCGGGCCAGACCCATTGCCTGCAGGTGCCCGGCCAACTCGCCGACGGAAGCCTCCCCCGCGCCGTCGAACACGACGAACGCGACGGGAACCTCACCGAATCTCGCGTCGGGTCCGGGCACCACAGCCGCGTGGCGCACAGCGGGATGGGTGATGAGCAGGTCTTCGATGTCACGCGCGCAGAATTTCTCGCCGCCGCGGTTGATGACGTCCTTGAGGCGCCCGGTGATGGTGACGAAGCCGGAGCCGTCGACGACGCCGACATCTCCTGTGGACAACCATCCCGAGTCATCGAGGGCAGCCCGGTTGGCCGCTGGGTCGAGGTAGCCCAGCATCTGCTCGGGTCCGCGCACTAAGAGTTTGCCCTCGGATCCGGTTGGAAGCGAACGGGATTGGTCGTCAACGACCCGCACCTCGACGCCGGGAGCGATCGCGCCATCGGTTTCCGCGCGCAGGTCGAACGGATAGGCGCGGTTCATCACCGTCACAGTCGGAAGCTCTGTCATGCCGTACACCCGCGAGGCTGGAATCCCCTGCTCTTCGCTGCGTTCCATGACGGCGCGCGGTACCGTCGCCCCACCGCAGGCGAAGTTCCGCAGCGGCAGGTGCGCGCCTGCGGTGCGGGCGGCGTCGGTCAGTTCCTGCAGGAACACCGTCGCCCCGGCCGAATAGGTCACCCGGTGGCGCATGATGTCGGCCACCGCGACGTCGGCTTCCCACCGTTCGGCAAGTACCGCCGATGCGCCGACAAGTAACGGGATGGTCATCGCGTTCAGCACGCCGGTGATGTGCTGCAGCGGGGCCGCCATGTAGGCGACGTCCTCCCAGGACAGGCCCCATGCATCGGCGAGCTGCCGGGTTTCGGCCAGCAATGTGCGCGACGAGTGGACCGCCGCCTTGGCGCCGGAGGTGGTCCCTGAAGTGAAGAGGATCAAGCAGGGTTCCTCGGCCCCGAGGATCGCGTACTGCTGGCGTCGGCTCTGGGAGACGACGACGTCGAACGACGACCAGCCCGACCGGGTTCCGCGCAGTAGGACGCGGGCGGTGTCGCCGAGACCAGCTTCAGCGAGTAGGTCGTCGAACGCTGCCGCGTGTGCGAAGCCGCGGAACGTCTCGGCGGTCACCACGGCTGCTGGCCGTACCTGCTCGATGACCTGCCGCAGTTCGTGCTCCCGGTAGAACGGGGCGATCGGACAGCTCACCGCGCCCACATGCCAGATGGCCAGCCCCAGTACGTGGGCTTCCCACCAGTTGGGCGTCTGCCAACACACAACGTCGCCGGGCCCGACGCCCGCTCCGGCCAGCCATGCGGCGGCGCGTTCGACGACCTCGAGCAGCTCCTGGTAGGTCAGCTGCTGGCCGCCTTCTATGATGGCGGGCCGTGAGCCCCACTGCCGGGCGGCGCGGACAACCGACGCAGACATTGTCAGGTCGCTGACGTACCCGAAGCGGCGGTACTCCGCGAGGCGGTCCGCGGGCACCGAAGGTGCCACGATGGTGGCCGCGGTGAGTCGAGTTCGGTCCGTCATCATCCGCCCATGCTCATTCCGCCATCGACAGTCAGGACCGCGCCGGTGATGTACGAGGCAAGGTCGTCGAGCAGGAACGCGACGGCGTGTGCCAGCTCCTCGGGTCGGCCCCAACGCCCGACGGGGATCAGCGACGTCACCGCATCCCGGTCGGTGTACGTCAGCCCGGCGGACATGTCGGTGTCGAAACTGCCGGGGATCACGCAGTTCACGGTGATGCCCTTGCGGGCGACGGCGCGAGCGCTGGACCGGGTGAGGCCGACGATGCCGCCTTTGGCGGCGCCGTAAGCGACCTGGACGGGGCTGCCCATCAA
>JAOPVX010000168.1 GCA_025965975.1 Mycobacterium sp.
ACGGCCGTCGGCGATGTGGCGGCCCAGCTGCAGGCCACCTAGGCGGTGATCAGCCGGGTATCGCTCTGTCCCAAGCGTTCCCGCGCTGCGCGCACAGCCCCGATACTGGCCATGGTAACCAGCACGATCGCCACATACCCCGTCACCGCTAGATGCTGCCCAAGGATCAGCCAGCCCGCGACTGCGGCAACGACCGGCGAAAGGCACGTCAGGATCGCAAACGTCTCCGGCGGAAGGTGGCGCAGCGAGATCAGCTCCAGCGAGTAGGGGATCACCGAGGACAACACTGAAACGACCGCGCCCAGCCCCAGTACCTGCCACCGCAGCGCGCCGCCGAGATCGACCGCGACCACCGCGAACGGTGCGGTGACCACGGCGCCGATCGCGGTCGCAAGAGCCAGCCCGTCGAGGTTGGGGAAGTTGGACCCCGCTCGCGCCGTGGCCAGGATGTAGGCGGCCCAGCTCGCGCCCGCGCCCACGGCGAAGCCGAGCCCCACCGGGTCGAGATGACCGACCCGAACGCCGGTGAGACTGAGCAGCGCGACGCCAAGCAGGGCCAGCATCGCCCACAACCATGCAGTCTTGCGCGGGCTGACCACAACGGAAAGTGCAAGCGGGCCAAGGGCTTCAACGGTGACGGCAACCCCGAGGGGAATGCGGGTCAGCGAGTTGTAGAAACACAGGTTCATCACGGTCAACGCGGCGGCAAGTGCGCCAGCAGACAACCACGCCCGACCGGACAGCCCGCGCAGCCGTGGGCGCGCAGCCACGCACAGGATCACCCCTGCGACAACGAACCGGACGAAGACGGCCCCGATCGCGCCGAGTGCTCCAAACAGTCCGACCGCGAACGCGGCGCCGACCTCCTGGCTGATCGCGGCGACCACCACCAGTAGCGCCGGGCCGATCGGCGACCGTCGGTGAGCTGCGGGTGACACGGGCACGAGGCTAATTGGTGATCAGTACGCGCCTGAGCCGGAATCTGCGTATTGGGGGCCTGCGCGCTGCGCGGCCCGCGAGCTGTTGGCGCGGGACGGTTAAGAGGCAGCGTCCCTAGCCGCGGTGGCCGCCCACGCCAACGTGACGAGGGTGCGGTGTATCACCATTTCGACGGCAAGCGGCAGCTTTTCGAGGCGGTGTTCACCCGCGAAGTCGAGCGGATGCCGTCTCTGCGAGACGGCGATGGTCGTCGCCCGCGCGGACGACCAGAAAGGCAGCTCAACGCCAGGCGGTCGGCGAGATCGGCCGCGTCCTGGCCGGCCTAGCGATTTCGGCGTGATTTCCTGCGCTGTGA
Source organism: Mycobacterium sp. (assembly GCA_025965975.1). GTDB lineage: Bacteria > Actinomycetota > Actinomycetes > Mycobacteriales > Mycobacteriaceae > Mycobacterium. The sequence continues at coordinate 1,295 of JAOPVX010000168.1, forward strand.
GCGCCAGTCATCACGCCGAAATCGCTAGTAGAGGCCGTCGTGCGAAAATGGGACACGTGTTGCGATGGACTACAGCTGGCGAATCCCACGGCCGCGCGTTGGTGGCCGTGGTCGAAGGCATGATCGCCGGGGTCCACGTCACCTCCGCCGAGATCGCAGGTCAGCTGGCCCGCCGCCGCCTTGGCTACGGCCGCGGCGCCCGGATGGCGTTCGAGCAGGACCAGGTCACCACGCTGGCCGGCGTTCGGCACGGCGTCACGCTCGGTGGCCCGATCGCGATCGAGGTCGGCAACACCGAGTGGCCCAAATGGGAAACCGTGATGGCCGCCGACCCCGTTGACCCGGCAGAACTCGAGGACAGCGCCCGCAACGCGCCGCTGACCCGGCCGCGGCCGGGCCATGCCGACTACGCCGGCATGCTCAAATACGGCTTCGACGACGCCCGCCCGGTGCTGGAGCGGGCCAGTGCCCGCGAAACCGCCGCCCGTGTCGCCGCCGGGACCATCGCAAGAGCTTTCCTTCAGCAGGCCCTCGGCGTCGAGGTGATCTCGCATGTCATCTCCATCGGAGCGTCCAAGCCCTACGACGGGCCGCCGCCGCAGGCCTGCGATCTGGCCGCCATCGATGCGAGTCCGGTTCGGGCGTTCGACGAACAGGCCGAGAAGCTCATGATCGACGAAATCGAGGCCGCCAAGAAGGACGGCGACACGCTCGGCGGCGTCGTCGAGGTCGTCGCCCATGGGCTGCCCGTCGGGCTCGGCTCGTTCACCAGCGGGGACAACCGGCTCGACAGCCAGCTGGCCGGTGCGGTCATGGGTATCCAGGCGATCAAGGGCGTCGAGATCGGCGACGGCTTCGAGACCGCGCGCCGGCGCGGCAGCGTCGCCCACGACGAGATGTATCCCGGGCCCGACGGCGTGGTGCGTTCGACTAACCGGGCCGGCGGCCTTGAAGGCGGCATGACCAACGGCCAGCCGTTGCGGGTGCGCGCTGGGATGAAGCCGATCTCCACCGTGCCGCGGGCGCTGGCCACCGTCGACATGGTCACCGGCGACGAGGCCGTCGCCATCCATCAGCGCTCCGATGTGTGCGCGGTGCCTGCCGCGGGTGTGGTCGTCGAGACCATGGTCGCGCTGGTGCTGGCGCGGGCGGCGCTGGAGAAGTTCGGCGGGGACTCGCTCGCCGAGACGCGGGCCAACATCGACACCTACCTGCGCGCGGTGCGCACGCGAGGAGCAAAAGAGCAGGAAACCGCCCGCGAGCCGTCCGGCGGACAGCAGCGAAGTGACCGGGGCATCGGTCCCGCGCAACCAGCGCAGGCATCGGGCTGATGGCGCCCAAGGCGGTGCTGATCGGACTGCCCGGCTCGGGCAAGTCGACGATCGGGCGGCGGCTGGCCAAGTCGCTCGACCTCTCGCTGCTCGACACCGACGCCGCGATCGAGCAGACCACCGGTCGCAGGATCGCCGACATCTTCGCCACCGACGGTGAGCGGGAATTCCGCCGCATCGAGGAGGACGTCATCCGCTCCGCGCTGCAATCCCATGACGGTGTGCTGTCGTTGGGCGGCGGCGCCGTCACCACTGCGGGGGTGCGCGACGCGCTGGCCGGACACACGGTCATCTATCTGGAGATCAGCGCCGCCGAGGGAGTGCGCCGCACCGGCGGCAACACCGTGCGCCCACTGCTCGCAGGCGGCGATCGCAGCGAGAAGTTCAAGGCCCTGATGGCCGAACGCGTTCCGTTGTACCGGCGGGTCGCCACGATGCGCGTCAACACCAACCGCCGCAATCCAGGCGCGGTGGTGCGCTATATCGTCGAACGCCTCGAGAACCCTGCGCTGGCCAAGCCGCAGCGGCGCCGCCGCCGCCCGTCGTGGCGGCGCGGTCCGTCGTCGCTGAACCCGCCGCCGAGCACCGAGGCTCCACCGACACCCGCCGCCGTGGCCGCCCGAACTACGCTGGGCCACCACCCGCCCGCAGGACAGGGGGGAGGGCACCGTGACTGAGCCGGTGACCGTCGACGTTCTCGTCGACCCGCCATACCCGGTGATCATCGGTACCGGTCTGCTCGGCGAGTTGGGCCGCATTCTGGACGGCAGGCACAGGGTCGCGATCCTGCACCAGCCGGTGCTGTCGCAGACAGCCGAGGCGATCCGGAGCCACCTTTCGGACAAGGGCATCGACGCACACCGCGTTGAGATCCCGGACGCCGAAGGCGGGAAAGAACTGCCGGTCGTCGGGTTTATCTGGGAAGTGTTGGGTCGCATCGGCGTTGGCCGCAAGGACGCGATCGTCAGCCTCGGCGGGGGAGCGGCCACCGACGTCGCCGGGTTCGCTGCCGCCACCTGGCTGCGCGGCGTGGACATCGTGCACGTGCCCACCACGCTGCTTGGCATGGTCGACGCCGCGGTCGGCGGCAAGACCGGTATCAACACCGACGCCGGAAAGAACCTGGTCGGCGCGTTCCACCAGCCCGCCGCCGTTCTCATCGACCTGGCCACACTGGAAACCTTGCCGCGCAACGAGATCGTGGCCGGCATGGCGGAGATCGTGAAGGCCGGCTTCATCGCGGACCCGGTGATCCTCGACCTGATCGAGGCCGAACCGCAGGCCGCCCTCGACCCGGCGGGCGCGGTGTTGGGAGAGTTGATCCGGCGTGCGGTCGCCGTCAAGGCCGAGGTCGTCGCCGCGGACGAGAAGGAATCGCAGCTGCGCGAGATCCTCAACTACGGTCACACCCTCGCGCACGCGATCGAGCGCAGGGAGCGCTACCAATGGCGGCACGGCGCCGCGGTGTCGGTCGGCCTGGTGTTCGCCGCCGAACTGGGCCGGCTGGCCGGGCGCCTCGACGATGACACCGCCGAGCGGCACCGCTCGATCCTCACCTCGCTGGGGCTGCCCGTCACCTACGACGCCGACGCGCTGCCGCAGCTGCTCGAATACATGGCGGGCGACAAGAAGACACGCGCCGGCGTGCTTCGGTTCGTGGTACTCGACGGGCTGGCCAAGCCGGGACGGCTTGAGGGTCCGGATCCGTCGCTTTTGGCGGCGGCCTATTCAGAGATTGCAGCGGTGACGTCATGAGTTTGCAGACCATCCAGGTGATCAACGGCCCCAACCTCGGCCGGCTCGGTCGCCGCGAGCCCGAGGTCTACGGCAGCACCAGCCATGACGACCTCGTCGCGCTCGTCGAACGCGAGGCCGCCGAGCTGGGTTTGAAAGCGGTTGTCCGGCAAACCGATAGCGAAGCCGAGCTGCTGGGCTGGATCCACGCCGCCGCCGACGCCTGCGAGCCGGTGGTGCTCAACGCCGGGGCGCTCACCCACACGTCGGTGGCACTGCGCGACGCGTGTGCAGACCTGCGGGCACCGCTGATCGAGGTGCACATCTCGAATGTGCATACCCGCGAGGAGTTTCGGCACCACTCGTACGTCAGCGCCGTGGCCACCGGCGTGATCGTCGGCCTGGGAGTTCATGGCTACGTGCTGGCGCTGCGCTACCTGGCGAGCGTGGGCTAGGAGGGCTCGTCGCGACGCGCCTCGGTGGGCGCCGTTTCGGTGGCATCCGTGCCACCGTCCTGGCGCACCGCGGCGAACACGTCGGTGTCGGCCCGTTCGTCGCCGGTGGCCGTTGTTGCGCGGCGCGGCACGTCGGGAGCCTTGCGGTCGACGAGCCAGTGGCCGAGCGCGACGCCTGCGATCGCGAAAAGGAACACCAGCAGCGCGGTGAACGCCGCGAATGTGGTGAGTTCGTTGAGCAGGGCCTCGACATAGAGGCTCTTGTAGAACAGCGAGATGAACCACGCCACCGCGCCGCTCACCACGCCTGCGAACAGGCCGGCAAGCAGCCACGTCATGGACAGGTCCTGGCGACGGTCGGGGTCAGGGTTGGCCCGCGCGTCGGCCCGCCCGTCGAGGATCCCCCAGATGAAGACCGCGATCGCGAAGAGAATGACCAGCACGATGCTGATCAATCCCGCCTTGGTCTCCCACGCGTTGATCATCGCCCCCTGCAGTAACCGGACGATCACCATCAGGGCCGCGAACACCAGTCCGCGCAGTAACCACTTACTCATGGGGCCACACCTTAGCGAGTAGCGTCACCGACTGTGACTATTTCTCAGCGCCGGGACCGGCTGCGTGAGCGACTTGCCGCAGCCGAACTGGACGCGATGCTGGTATCGGACCTGGTCAACGTGCGTTACCTGGCCGGCTTCACGGGTTCGAATGCGGCGTTACTTATCCGCACTGACTCCGAAACTCCGGTGCTGGCCACCGACGGACGGTACCGCACCCAGGCCGCGCAGCAGGCGCAGGGCGCCGAGATCGTCATCGAGCGGGCGTGCGGGCCCCATCTGGCCGGGCGGGCCGCCGAAGACGGTGTGCGCCGGTTGGGGTTTGAAAGCCATGTGGTGACCGTCGACGGGTTGGCCGCCCTTCGCAAGGCCGCCGGTGACACCACCGCGCTGGTACGCGCGCCAGGGATGGTGGAGGCGCTGCGTGAGGTCAAGGATGCCGGCGAGATCGCCCTGCTGCGGCTGGCGTGCGAGGCGGCCGACGCTGCGCTGGCGGACCTCGTTGAGCGCGGCGGGCTGCGCGCGGGCCGGACGGAGAAAGAGGTCGGCCGCGAGCTCGAGTCGCTGATGCTCGACCACGGCGCCGACGGCGTGTCGTTCGAAACCATCGTGGCGGCCGGGGGCAACTCGGCGATCCCGCACCACCGGCCGACCGATGCGGTGCTCGCCGCGGGCGACTTCGTCAAGATCGACTTCGGCGCGCTGGTCTGCGGCTACCACTCCGACATGACCCGGACCTTTGTGTTGGCGCCTGCCGCACAGTGGCAGCTCGACATCTACGAGCTGGTCGCCGCTGCGCAACAGGCCGGCCGGGACGCGCTCGCTGCCGGGGTGACGCTCAAGGATGTCGACGCCGCGTCGCGGCAGGTCATCGCCGACGCCGGCTACGCCGACAACTTCGGCCACGGGCTCGGCCACGGTGTGGGGCTGCAGATCCACGAAGCGCCGGGGATCAGCGCGTCGGCCGCCGGCACACTTCTTGCCGGCTCCGCAGTCACCGTTGAGCCCGGTGTCTATCTGCCCGACCAAGGCGGCGTCCGCATTGAGGACACCCTTGTCGTTGGTGAGGCAACACCCGAATTACTTACCCGGTTCCCCAAGGAACTGGCGATTCTGACATAGCCCACAGTCTCGAGGGCCAAGCGGCAGAACGTAATTCAGGCCGTCGTGGCGATTGCTTCCGACTTGTTGGTGCCGAGGTGGTTCTGGTATCGGCGGTGCAGTTCGTCAGCATTCGCTGATTGTAGACGTTCAACGTTGCTATATATTTAAAGTTCTAGGTGAAATGGCATACTTCAGTTTGCTGAAAAGCACAAGGACCTTTCCGGCCGGACGGACGGCAGCCGTCGTCACATCTCTAATCGGCAGCACTGAGTAAGGTGGGCGAGTCGCCGGGGGAGAGGCATATCCGTAAGGAACCGGCGATTCTGCGACAAGAAGCTAGGAGAACAACCGACCGTGGCATCGACCGCCGACTTCAAGAATGGGCTCGTCCTGCAGATCGACGGGCAGCTGTGGCAGATCGTCGAGTTCCAGCACGTCAAGCCGGGCAAGGGGCCGGCCTTCGTGCGGACCAAGCTGAAGAACGTGCTGTCCGGCAAGGTCGTCGACAAAACCTACAACGCCGGTGTGAAGGTCGAGACCGCGACTGTCGACCGTCGCGACACCACCTATCTGTACCGCGACGGGTCGGACTTCGTGTTCATGGACAGCCAGGACTACGAACAGCACCACCTGGCGGATTCGTTGGTCGGGGACGCGGCCAATTACCTGCTGGAGAGCATGCCGGTGCAGGTCGCCTTCCACGACGGCAGCCCGCTCTACCTCGAGCTGCCCGTGACCGTGGAACTCGTGGTCACCCACACCGAGCCGGGCCTGCAGGGCGACCGGTCAAGTGCGGGCACCAAGCCGGCGACGCTGGAGACCGGCGCGACCATCAACGTGCCGCTGTTCATCAACACCGGTGACAAGCTGAAGGTGGATTCGCGCGACGGCAGCTACCTGGGCCGCGTTAATGCCTGACGGCATTGGAAGCCGGGTTCATGCCTGATCGTCGAGGCGATCGAGGCCGGCACCAGGCCCGCAAACGCGCCATCGACCTGCTGTTCGAGGCCGAGGCGCGGGGGATCACCGCCGCCGAGGTCGCCGAATCACGAAATATGTTGGCGCAGAAGGAATCCGACGTGGCGCCGCTCAACCCGTACACGGTGACGGTGGCCCGCGGAGTGACCGAGAATTCCGCGCATATCGACGACCTCATCTCGGCCCACCTACAGGGCTGGACGCTCGAGCGGCTGCCCGCCGTCGACAGGGCGATCCTGCGAGTCGCGGTGTGGGAACTGCTGCACGCCGATGACGTCCCAGAACCGGTCGCCGTCGACGAAGCCGTTGAGCTGGCCAAGCAGTTGTCCACCGACGACTCACCGGGTTTCGTCAACGGTGTGCTGGGCCAGGTGATGGTTGTGACGCCACAGATCCGTGCGGCGGCAGCCGCCATGCGGGGTACATCGGACGGGACGTGAGTGATGGGCACACCGCAGGACTGGGCACCGTACTCCAGCGTCGAGGAAGCCGCCCAGGTGTACCTGCGTGATCCCGATCTGGCCCTTGACCAATTGCGTTCGGTCATCGACCTTTCCGCGATCGAGTCCTTCATCATGTCGCGCGGGCAGACCGACGAGTCATGGGGCGAGGCGGTCTGGCAGGAGGTGGTCCTCACCGACGGGCACCGCCTGCTGATGTGGCGAGCCGACGACGAGATGTCCACCGCGGGCGACCGCGAACGGCGGGTGCTGGCGGCGTCGGTGCGCTCGATCCTGCTGTCGTCGGTCACCGACCAGGTGCTGACCGCCGAGTATGAGGTGGTCGACGACGGCACCCGCCGGCTGTCCGAGGTGCGGCTGAGGATGTACACCCAGCTCGTCACCCGGTCGCGGCAGAAGTCGGCCACCGAAACCGACATTTATTGTGAGTCGTTCCGCTATCAGAAATCGGTCGACGACGGCGGCCTGGCCCAGATGCAACGCCTTCTGCAGTTCGGCCGGGTGCTGTCGCGGTGTATCCAGTAGTCCGATCCGGCTCTTCGGCACCGACGGCAAGATCCACCTGGGGCACGACCTGATCCTGCGGAGCACGTGCAACGCGCCAGTCACGGCGACCTTTTCGCTCAGCGCGATTGTAAATTCTTCGCCAGGCCCAGGTGGCGCAATAGCGGCGCCGCCGCATTCTTTCGCCTGGTAGCCACCGATCCGCGGCGGCGAAATCAGTTAACCTGCGCCGACGTAGATTTCGCGGTGCTGCGGTCCGCCCGTGCGGCTCATAGCGTGTCTCCCGTGTCGTCAGCCGAACCGACGCCGATCCGGCGGCCCCGCGCGGACCGTGCGCGCCAGGTCGCCGACGTGCTGCGGCATCAGATTCACGCCGGCGCGTACGACGACGGGCTGCATACCGAGCAGGCGCTTGCGGCGGAATTCTTCGTCTCGCGCAACACCATTCGCGAAGCCCTCGCCGTGCTCAAGACCGAGGGGTTGATCGACCGCGGAAGAAGGGTCGGCACCCACGTCGCGGTCCGCAAGTACGACCACGGTCTCGATGCGCTGGTCGGCCTGAAGGAGACGTTCAAGGATTACGGAGAGGTGCGCAACGTGGTCAGGGCGGTGCTGCATCTGGCCGCCCCGCCCGCCGTTGCGCGTCGCCTTGGGCTCGAACCGGGTGAACAGGTGGTCTTCGTCGAGCGGCTGCGCTACCTCGGCGACCTGCCGCTCAGTCTGGACCTGACGTACCTCGCACCCGATATCGGCGCCGAGGTGTTGCGGCACCCGCTTGAAACCAACGACGTGTTCGCGCTCATCGAGCAGGTCAGCGGGCAGCGGCTCGGGTCGGCGACGCTTGCGCTGGAAGCGGTTTCGGCCGACCCGCATTCCGCGGCGACGCTGCAGGTACCCGACGGCGCGGCGCTGCTGATGTTGGAACGGCTCACCAGCCTCGACGACGGCAGGCCCGTCGACCTCGAATACATCCGGATGCGCGGTGACCGAATCACCATGCGCGGCAGCCTGATCAGGAGTGAGCCATGACCCTGGTGAACCAACGGGCCGACGTGCCGGTGACGATCGACGAGTCCTTGTGCATCGAGGGCTGCACGCTATGCGTCGACATCTGTCCTCTCGACTCGCTGGCGATCAACCCGGACAACGGCAAGGCCTACATGCATGTCGACGAGTGTTGGTACTGCGGGCCGTGCGCCGCCCGCTGTCCCACCGGCGCCGTGACCGTCAACATGCCCTATTTGATCCGTTGAGGAAGAAATTCATGATGAAAACGACACTGCGCTGGATGTCACCGCCTCCGCGGCTCTGCCGACTTGCCGCCCTTGCCGCCGGGCTCGTCATGGCCGCCTCCGGATGCTCGCTGGACGCCGCGACGACCTCGTCCGGCAATGTCGTCAACGTCGTCATCGGCTACCAATCGAAGACGATCAACACTGTGACCGCTGGCACGCTGCTGCGGGCCCAGGGTTACCTGGAGCGCCGACTCGCCGACATCACCACCCGCACCGGCACCAAGTACAACGTGACCTGGCAGGACTACGACACCGGTGCGCCGATCACCGCGCAGATGGTCGCCGAGAAGATCGACATCGGTTCGATGGGCGACTACCCGATGCTGATCAACGGTTCCAAGACCCAGGCCAACAAGCGCGCGGTCACCGAGATCGTCTCGGTGACCGGCTACAACCCCAAGGGCGCACTGAACATGGTTGTGGTGGCGCCCAATTCACCGGCACAGAAATTGACCGACCTGGCGGGGCAGAAGGTGTCGGCCAGCGTCGGCTCGGCCGGGCACGGCACCTTGGTACGCGCGCTCGCCAGCGCGGGCATCGACCCCAAGGCCGGTATCGAAGTGCTCAACCAGCAACCACAGGTCGGCGCATCGGCGCTGGAATCCGGACAAGTACGTGGCCTTTCCCAGTTCGTGGCGTGGCCGGGGCTGCTGGTCTACCAGAGCAAGGCCAGGCTGCTGTACGACGGCGCGGAGCTCAACTATCCGACCCTGCACGGCGTTGTGGTGCGCCGGGCGTACGCGGCCGAGCATCCGGAGGTGCTCGACGCATTCCTGCAGGCGCAACTCGACGGGACCGATTTCCTCAACTCCAAGCCGCTCGAAGCGGCACGCATCGTCGCCGAGTCGGCCGGACTGCCACAGGAAGTGGTATATCTGTACAACGGTCCCGGCGGCACATCGTTCGACCCGACACTGAAGCCGTCCCTGGTCGAGGCATTGAAAGGTGATGTGCCATACCTGAAGTCAATCGGGGACTTCGCGGACCTCGACGTCACCGGATTCGTCCAGGACGCACCGCTGCGCGCGGCGTACACTGCCCGCGGGCGCGATTACGGCAATGCGGTGGCCGCGACGGCGAACCCGTCCGTGCTCGGCGGCACCGACCCGGTGTGCAACACGCCGGTAAACGACCCCGCCAGGGCCAGCGAGCTGTGGCTCGACGGCTCCGACGCCACACAGCACGCGGCGACCCCGACCTGCCTGCTTAAAGCGATTCGCGACGCCGGCGCCCGGGGAGCCAAGGTGCGCGCCGCGTATGTTCCCGACGCCGAGTTGGGCACCCGGTGGTTCGCCGACAAGTCGGCCTGGGTGCGTGACGGGCAGAACTATGTGCCCTTTGGAACCCAGGCAGGCGCACAGCGGTTCATCGCCGCCCACCCCGGCAGCGTCGTGGTGGAGTATCAGCAGGCGCTGGCGGGTGCGGTATGACGACCGCGGACGCGATCGCCGGGGGCGTTCTCGAGTCGCCGGTGACGGCGCGACCGGCGATCCGGCGGCCGCGGCCGGTTTCGCCGTGGCGTAGGCGGCTAGTGCGCGTAGCGTCGGTGGTCGCCGCGGTCGGGCTCTGGCAGCTGCTAACCGCCAATCATGTCCGCCTGTGGCTGCGGTTCGACACGCTGCCCACCGTCACCGAGATCGCTTCTGCGTTTGCGAATCGCCTTGGCACCCAGGACTACTGGCTAGATCTCGGCCAGTCGCTGATCCGGATCCTGACCGGCTTCGGGCTTGCCGCGGTGGTGGGCGTGGTCAGCGGCATCGTGCTGGGCCGGTCGGCGGTGTTCTCCGACGTGTTCGGCCCGTTGACCGAATTGGCGAGGCCCATCCCGGCGGTCGCGATGGTGCCGGTGGCGATCCTGCTGTTCCCGACCGACGAGGCCGGGATCGCGTTCATCACGTTCCTGGCCGCCTACTTCCCGATCATGGTCAGCACCCGCCACGCCGTGCGTGCCCTGCCGACCATATGGGAGGACTCGGTACGAACGTTCGGCGGCAGTGGCGTCGACGTGCTGCGCCGCGTCGTGTTGCCCGGCGTCCTTCCCGGCCTGTTCGGCGGGCTGTCGGTCGGCATGGGGGTGGCGTGGATTTGTGTGGTCTCCGCCGAGATGATCTCGGGGCGCCTTGGTGTCGGCTACCGGACCTGGCAGGCGTACACGGTGCTCAACTATCCCGACGTGTTCGTCGGCATCATCACGATCGGCGTGCTCGGCTTCGCGACCGCCGCTGCCATCGAACTGATCGGCAGGCACGCCACCCGCTGGCTGCCCCGCGGTGAGGAGAACGCGCGATGACGACGGCGGTGACGATTGGCGTCCGGCTGGAACTCGACGACGTCGCGCTGTCCTACACCGGGGCGCCGGTTGTCGACGGCCTGAGCCTGTCGGTGCAGCCGGGCGAGATCCTCGTGCTCGCCGGCCCGTCCGGGTGCGGCAAGTCGACAGTGCTGCGCGCGCTGGCCGGTCTGCTGCGGCCGGACTCGGGTCGGGTACTGGCCGATGGGCACGAAGTCACGACGACCTCGCGCGACCGCGGGATGGTGTTTCAGGACAGCGCGCTATTGCCCTGGCGCACAGTGCGGTCCAACATCGAACTGGCGCTGCAGTTGCGCGGTGAACCGCGCGCGGGGCGACGCCAACGGGCCGAGCACTGGATCGACGAAGTGGGGCTCACCGGGTTCGCCGACTACCTGCCCAAGAGTTTGTCGGGCGGCATGCGCCAGCGTGTGCAGCTTGCCCGTGGGCTGGCGGGCGCACCGCGGGCGGTGATGATGGACGAGCCGTTCGCCGGGCTAGACACCCAGACCCGGGCGGCAATGCAGCGGCTGCTCATCGACACCTGGCGCGACCACCCGACCACTATCGTGTTCGTCACCCACGATGTCGACGAGGCGCTGATCCTCGGTGACCGTGTCGCCGTGCTTGGCCGCGTCGGCCAACCCTTGCGGGCGGTCATCGATGTGCCGGAGCCACGCACGGAGCAGCTCGGGCGCCACGCGCTTCGAGCAGAAATCCTTGCGGGTCTTGATCACTCATGATGCAGATACCTGACCTGGCCGACACGGTTCGGCTCGACTGCGATGTGTTGGTGATCGGCGGCGGCACGGCGGGCACCATGGCGGCGCTGACCGCCGCCGAGCACGGCGCCCAGGTACTCCTGCTGGAGAAGGCGCATGTGCGCCACTCCGGCGCGCTGGCGATGGGCATGGACGGCGTCAACAACGCGGTTATCCCCGGCAAGGCCACCCCGGAGGACTACGTCGCCGAGATCACCCGCGCCAACGACGGAATCGTCAACCAGCGCACCATCTATCAGACCGCGACGCGCGGGTTCGCGATGGTGCAGCGTCTCGAGCGCTACGGCGTCAAGTTCGAGAAGGACGAACACGGCGAGTACGCGGTGCGCCGGGTGCACCGGTCCGGTTCCTACGTGCTGCCGATGCCCGAGGGTAAGGACGTCAAGAAGGCGCTGTACCGGGTGCTGCGGCAGCGCTCGATGCGGGAGAAGATCACGATCGAGAACCGGCTGATGCCGGTGCGAGTGCTGACCGACGACCCGGGCGAGCGCAGTGACGGGAAGTCAACATGCCGGGCCGTCGGCGCCGCCGCAGTCAACTCGCGCACGGGGGAATTCGTCGCGGTCGCGGCCAAGGCGGTGATCCTCGCCACCGGTGCTTGCGGGCGGCTTGGCCTTCCCGCGTCGGGATACCTTTACGGCACCTACGAAAACCCGACCAACGCCGGCGACGGCTATTCGATGGCGTATCACGCAGGTGCCGAACTGTCCGGTATCGAGTGTTTCCAGGTCAACCCGTTGATCAAGGACTACAACGGGCCGGCGTGCGCATACGTGGCCAATCCGTTCGGCGGTTATCAGGTCAATGCGTTGGGGGAGCGGTTCGTCGACTCCGACTATTGGTCGGGCCAGATGATGGCCGAGGTGAAACGTGAGATCGAATCGGCCCGCGGGCCCATCTATCTGAAGGTCTCGCACCTGCCCGACGAGACGCTGACCGCGTTGGAAAACATCCTGCACACCACCGAACGGCCCACCAGGGGCACGTTCCACGCAAACCGCGGTCACGATTACCGTACCCACGACGTCGAGATGCACATCTCCGAAATCGGCTTGTGCAGTGGGCATTCCGCGTCCGGCGTGTGGGTTGACGAACACGCTCGCACCACGGTCCCTGGACTGTATGCGGCAGGGGATCTGGCCTGCGTACCGCACAACTACATGATCGGCGCGTTCGTCTATGGCGACCTTGCCGGGGAGCATGCGGCGTCGACGGTTCCGCACGTCGCTGCCCCGCAGACGGTTCCCGCCGATCAGTTGCGTGATGCCCACGAGCTGGTTTATCGCCCACTGCGTCAGCCCGACGGCCCGCCGCAGCCACAGGTCGAATATAAGCTGCGCCGGTTCGTCAACGACTACGTGGCCCCACCCAAGACCGCGACCAAATTGTCGATCGCTGTGCAGAGCTTCGAGCGGATGCACGCCGAGATCGCCGAGATGGGCGCCACCACACCGCACGAGCTGATGCGGGCCGTCGAAGTGTCGTTCATCCGCGACTGCGCCGAGATGGCCGCGCGCGCGTCGCTAACCCGCACCGAATCGCGATGGGGCCTCTACCACGATCGCGCCGACATGCCGGAGCGCGATGACGAGTCATGGCGCTACCACCTGAACCTGCGGAAGGCCGCCGACGGCTCGATGGAGTTCCTGAAGCGACCCGTCGCAGCATATTTCGTGCCCGTGCCCGACCTGGAACACCTGCCATCTGAGCTGCCGGTGATACACGTCGAACAGCCGGCGCTGGCGAACAGCCGGGCACCCGCCACCGCGGCATCACGGCTGCGTACGGCGGGCGCCACCCAGCCGCCGTCGCCGCGAATAGTCGAAGTGCTGGCCCTGGAATCGCCTACGGTCACCGACCTGGCAGACTTCCTGAGCGATGCCGACCCCGGAGTGCGACGTACCGCGGTGTCCACGCTCGTCGAGCATCTGCCCGACGGTTATCCCGGCGCGCTGCTGAAGGCGTTGGGTGACGACGACACCGAGGTGCGCCGGGTTGCCGCCGACGGTGTGCGCGAACTCGTCGAGGTCCTTCCTGCACCGGAACATGTTGGGAAGCAGCTGAATTCGGAGGATCCGGTGGTGCGGGCGGTGGCGGTGTACCTGCTCGGCGCCCGCCGGGTGGGCGAACAGGGGCAATACCGGCACGCTTCAGCGGACGTCGACCACCGGGTGCGCATCGAAGCGGTGCGGGCACTGGTGTCCGTCGACGACTCCGACGGTGTCGCGGCCGCGGCCGGTGACGACAACCGTGAGGTCAGAATCGCGGCGGCCAACGGGCTTTCGACGCTGCGCAGGGGCGCGAACGCGGTGCGCCGGCTGGTCGGCGATGCCGACCCGTTGGTGCGCGCGGCGGCGCTGGCCGCACTCGGCGCCGTCGGATGCGGCGAAGACGATCTGGCCGATGTGCAGCGCGCGCTGACGGAGCCGGCATGGCAGGTGCGAGAGGGCGCGGCCAGGGCGCTGGCGGGAGCGGCGCCGACAGTCGCAGTGCCGAGGCTGTCACGCGCGCTTACCGATCAGCACCTCGACGTGCGTAAGGCGGCGGTGCTGACCCTGACGCGGTGGGCGGCGTCGGAGCAAGCGGCGCGCGATGCGCTCGGACTGGCGCTGGAAGACGGCGACGCCGACGTACGTGCGTACGCCCGCCACGCCCTGGCGGCTCAGGTCAGCTGACGGACGATGGTCGCCGACGGGGGTCCGCTGGCTGTGAAGAGCCCTGTTGAGGACGGCCGAACCCGGCGGCGCAACGATCAGTAGTCCGGCAGCTCGATGGCGTCGGCGGTGGTGAACCACTTTCTCTCGGCGACGTAACGAAAGGGCCAGCGCTGCATCCACTTCATCACCGCGGCGGTGACCGCGATATCGCTGGCCGACTTCGGGAGGTAACCGTCGATACCGTTCGGCAGGTCCTGGCACCGGTCGATGTAGGGCCGCATGACGGATTCATAGCGCTGCAGTGCCGCGGCCATCTCATTCGCGTCAAGGGAATCGGCGTGCCCGAGCTCGCCTGCCAAGACATACGCGCCGACGAGCGCGAGACTGGTGCCCATGCCGCTCAGCGGTGAGGCGCAGTATCCGGCGTCACCCGCGAGCGTGACCCGCCCCTGCGAGATCGTCGGCATGTGTACTTGCGCGAACGCGTCGAAGTAGAAGTCGTCGGCTGTTGCCGCCCCCGCAAGCAACGCGTCGCACTCCCAACCCGCGCCTGCGAAATATCTTGTCAGCAAGGCGCGTTGCTCGTCGGCACTGCGGCGGTCATAGGCGACGGGTCTCAACGCGTCGGAACGAAACGCCAGCCCCGCCTTACACATCGTCGGGTCATGCGACGGTCGCATCGACGCGTTGAGGCCCGGTGCCTGATACATCAGATACCAGCCGTCGAGCCCGACGGTGTCGGGCGCAGTGAACCATGCGTTGTATCCGCCGAGTTGCTTGACGAACTGCTCCTCGGGGCCGAACACCAAGCGGCGCACCGTCGAATGCGGCCCGTCGGCGCCGACCACGAGGTCCACCGACAGCGTTGTCCCGTCGGTCAGGGTGGCTTCTGCGGTGTCGCCGTTCTGGCTGAGTTCTGTTATGCCGGTGTTGAAGCGGTACTCGGCCCGATCCTTGGTCGCCTGATACAGCACATCGACCAGGTCGCCACGCAGGATCTCGAGCTTGGAGACCAAGCCGTTGCCGTGAAAGGCCGTCACCGGCATCTCCGCTCGGCGCTGTCCGTCGGATTTGATCCAGGCCACGCCGCGCTGGTCGAGCGAGTGTGCGCGCATCTCGGGGAGCAGGCCCATCCGCCGGGCCGCTTCACCGCCGGCACCCCGCAGATCTACGGTTTGTCCGCCAGGGCGGATGCCATCGGCGAGCTCAACGATCGTTACGCGAAAACCGCTTTTGTTCAGCCAGAAGGCCAGTGCAGGCCCCGCGATTCCGGCTCCGCTGATCAGGACGGTCGGCTGCGCCATGGCCGCAACGGTAACGCCTAGATGTCGAGCGCCTGATATGTCCGGCGCACAAATTTCGGCTGTGTTGATTGAAGCTTCAGCAATGACGTGTTGCCCGCAACCGCGGCCGCCGCGTCGGCGCCGAAGTTCGGGAGGTTCTGGATGAGGTAGATCAAGATGAGATTCTCGCTCGGATCAGCCTGCCACCATGTGCCGTAGGCACCGGGCCAGCTGAACGTCCCGACACCTCCTGGCCCGAACAGCGGACGGGACTGGGCCGGGTCGGTCACCACCGAAAGGTTCAGGCCGAAACCGCGGCCAATCCAGAAAGGCATACCGAGAAATGGATGACGCTTCTGCTCGTCGGTCAGCCGGTCGCCGCGCATCAACCGCACCGACTCTTCGGATAACACCCGTACACCGTCGACTTCACCGCCGGCCAGGAGCATCCGCGCAAAGGTCAGATAGTCGTCGGCGGTAGCGAACAGATTCGCGCCACCCATGCAGAACGGGGGCGGCGAGATGGGCGGTGGGCCCATCGCGTCATGGCTGAGCGTGTCGTCGTCCTCGAGCTTGTACATGGTGGCGGTCCGACCGCGGTTGCGAGCCGCCACGAAGAATCCGGTGTCGGACATGTTCAGTGGACCAAGGACCCGCTCGGTGAGCACGTCCTGAAGGGACTTGCCTTCGCTGCGTTCAAGCACGATCCCCAACACATCGGTGGCGTTGCTGTAGGTCAACCTGTCACCGGGTTGATGCTGAAGCGGTAATGCGGCCACCTCGGCCAGCCAGCTGTCCGGGTTCTGCCGCGCCGAGATGCGCGAGTACGCCTTCGCCAGTGGCCCTGTCACGGAGAAGAAGTACGCGAGCCCGCTTCGATGGGTCATCAGGTCTTCGACGGTGATCGGCCGGCGCGCCGGATGCGTCTTGTCCAGCGGGCCCCCCGGTGAGTCGAGCACCCGCATGTTCGACAGCTCCGGCAACCACTTCGCGACCGGGTCGGTCAGGGCCAGCTTGCCTTCGTCGAGCAAGGACATCGCGGCGGCGACGGTCACGGGCTTGGTCATCGATGCGACGCGGAAAATCGTGTCCCGTTGCATCGGGAGGCCGGCATCGACGTCGCGGTGGCCGAGTTCATGGACCTGCAGCACCTCGCCGGAGCGCCAAACGAGCGTGACCGCGCCCGCTAGCAGGCCGGCATCGATCGCTTCGCTGATGGAGGCCTGGTTGGTGTCGAGCTTCATCGGCGCCAGCGTACCCAGCGACGCAGCCGGCTCCGCTGGTGGCGCCGATTCGAGTACCCGACTACTCAATCGGAATCGGTCAGACCCGCGCACCATCGAGTTAGGTCTACCGAGCGGAGGAACGGACATGGACGACGCATCGGCTGTGAGTTCACCGACCGACGAATCCTCGCTGGTTGATGGCCATCGGCCGGCACCACCGCCGCCAGACGGCGGGTCGCCGTCTGCCGAGCCGATGTCGGCGAAGGTGGCCCGGCTGCTCGCCAACGGCTTCCCGCACTGAGATCTGCGGTGATCGACACGACCGCGGTCAGTTGTTCGCCACGCTGTCGCGGGCAGCCAATGAGCGGCGGTGTCGCTGCCGGCCGCCCGGATCGCGGGTGCTAAGCTCCCCCGGAAGTTCGACGTCCTTTAACGATCCGTCCCGAGAGGCGGAGAAGGAGGTCAGAGTCGCATCGTGGGCTCTCCCGACACCGAAAGGGAATTGTTGTCCGCCGCGGACGTCGGCAGGACCATCTCCCGCATCGCCCATCAGATCATCGAGAAGACCGCACTTGACGGTCCCGACGCTCCCGGGGTCATCCTGCTCGGCATCCCCACCCGCGGTGTGACACTGGCGGCCCGGCTCGCCGACAAGATCAAGGAATTCTGCGACGTCACGGTGCCGCACGGTGCCTTGGACATCACGCTCTACCGCGACGACCTCAACTTCAAGCCGCCTCGGCCACTGGAGGACACCTCCATTCCCGAGGGCGGCATCGATGACGCGCTGGTGATCCTCGTCGACGACGTGTTGTACTCCGGGCGGTCCGTTCGCTCCGCGCTGGACGCCCTGCGCGACATCGGCCGGCCTAGCGCCGTGCAACTCGCTGTGCTCGTCGATCGCGGCCACCGCGAACTGCCGCTGCGCGCCGACTACGTCGGAAAGAACGTGCCCACCTCGCGCAGCGAGAACGTCAAGGTGCGGCTGGCCGAGGACGACGGCTACGACGGCGTGTCCATCACACCGCACGGAGGGCCGAGACGATGAAGCATCTACTTTCGGCGGCCGATCTGACCCGCGACGACGCCATCGCGATCCTCGACGACGCCGACCGATTCAGCCAGGCGCTGCTTGGCCGCGAGGTCAAGAAGCTGCCGACGCTGCGCGGCCGCACCATCATCACGATGTTCTACGAGAACTCCACCCGCACCCGGGTCTCGTTCGAGGTGGCAGGCAAGTGGATGAGCGCCGACGTGATCAACGTCAGCGCATCGGGATCCTCGGTGTCCAAAGGGGAATCGCTGCGCGACACGGCGTTGACCCTGCGCGCCGCGGGGGCCGACGCGTTGATAATCCGCCATCCGGCGTCGGGGGCCGCCCAGCAGCTCGCAGAATGGACCGCCACCACCGACGGTGGTCCGTCCGTGATCAACGCCGGCGACGGTACCCACGAACACCCCACTCAGGCGCTGCTCGACGCGCTGACGATCCGGCAGCGGCTGGGCAGCATCGAGGGCAAGCGGGTGGTGATCGTCGGTGACGTGCTGCACAGCCGGGTGGCGCGGTCCAACGTCCTGCTGCTCGACACGCTGGGCGCCGAAGTGGTTCTCGTCGCGCCGCCCACGCTGCTGCCGGTCGGCGTCGCCGACTGGCCGGTGACCGTGTCCCATGACCTCGACGCCGAGCTACCCATCGCCGACACGGTGCTGATGCTTCGGGTGCAGGCCGAGCGGATGAACGGCGGCTTCTTCCCGTCGGCCAGGGAGTACTCGGTGCTCTACGGGCTCTCCGAGAAGCGGCAGGCGATGCTGCCCGGCAATGCGGTAGTGCTGCATCCCGGCCCGATGGTTCGCGGCATGGAGATTGCTTTCTCGGTCGCCGATTCGACGCAATCAGCGGTCCTGCAACAGGTTTCCAACGGCGTGCACGTTCGAATGGCGGTGCTGTTCCACCTGCTGGTTGGCGCTGAGCGGGAAGCGATCAGCGCATGAGCCTGCTGATCCGAGGAGTGCGGCTCTACGGCGAAGGCGACCGCCTCGACGTGCTCATATCCGATGCCCAGATCGCCGAGATCGGTCCGGAGCTGGCCATCCCCGACGATGCCGACGTTGTCGACGCCACCGGCCAGATCCTGCTTCCTGGCTTCGTCGATCTACACACCCACCTGCGTGAGCCCGGTCGCGAGTACGCCGAGGACATCGAAACCGGTTCGGCGGCAGCGGCGTTGGGCGGCTACACCGCGGTGTTCGCGATGGCCAACACCAATCCGGTCGCCGACAGCCCCGTCGTCACCGACCACGTCTGGCACCGCGGCCAGCAGGTCGGCCTTGTCGACGTGCATCCGGTCGGCGCCGTCACCATGGGCCTGGCCGGATCGCAGCTCACCGAGATGGGCATGATGGCCGCCGGCGCCGGCCAGGTGCGGCTGTTCTCCGACGACGGCGTCTGCGTGGACGATCCGTTGATCATGCGCCGCGCGCTCGAGTACGCCACGGGCCTCGGTGTGCTGATCGCGCAGCACGCCGAAGAGCCGCGGCTCACGGTCGGCGCCGTCGCCCACGAGGGACCCAACGCCGCGCGGCTCGGTTTGGCCGGCTGGCCCCGCGCCGCCGAGGAATCCATCGTCGCCCGCGACGCGCTGCTGGCCCGCGATGCAGGAGCGCGCGTGCACATCTGCCACGCCTCCACGGCGGGCACCGTCGAGATCATCAGATGGGCTAAGGCGCAAGGCATTTCGATCACAGCCGAGGTAACGCCACATCACTTGATGCTTGACGACCGTCGGCTGGCCACCTACGACGGCCGCAACCGGGTCAACCCGCCACTGCGGGAGGCCACCGACACCGATGCGCTGCGCCGTGCCCTCGCCGACGGCGTCATCGACTGCGTCGCCACCGACCACGCACCTCACGCCGAACACGAAAAGTTCTGCGAGTTCTCCGCCGCCCTGCCCGGCATGCTCGGCCTGCAGACCGCTCTGTCGGTCGTCGTCGACACGATGGTGCGGCCCGGCCTGCTGACGTGGCGCGACGTCGCCAGGGTGATGAGCGAGAACCCGGCCCGCATAGTCGGATTGCCGGACCAGGGCCGGCCCCTCGAGATCGGCGAACCGGCCAACCTGACCGTCGTCGACCCCGACGCTACCTGGACCGTTGCCGGTGGGCAGCTGGCCAGCCGCTCGGACAACACCCCGTACGAATCCATGGAATTGCCTGCGGCCGTGACGATGACGCTGCTGCGGGGCAAGGTCACCGCGCGCGACGGGAAGAGCCCGGCGTGAACGGCGAGCGAGGAGCGGATCGCGCATGAACGGCAAGCGAGAAGCGCAGGCGGATCGCGCATGAACACCGGAACCCTCGTCGCGTCGCTGACCATGGCCGCGGTGCTTGCGGTGCTGGTCGCGTTCCTGATCCGGCAGATGATGCGCGGCTGGCTGCACCGCGCGCAGCGCCAGGCGCAATTGATTGGCACGCTGCCGCCGCTGCCGGATAGCGTTGGCCCGGCGCTGATCCCCGCGACCAAGGGCCTCTACGTCGGCAGCACGCTGGCGCCCAGCTGGCTGGACCGCATCGCCGTCGGTGACCTCGGCTACCGCGCCAAGGCCGTGCTGACCCGCTATCCCGAAGGAATCATGTTGCAGCGCAACGGTGCCGGCCCGATCTGGATACCCGACGACGCGATCGCGGCGATCCGCACCGAGAAGGGCATCGCGGGCAAGGCGATGACCCACGAAGGCATCCTTGCCATCAGGTGGCGGTTGCCGTCGGGTGCCGAAATCGACACCGGATTTCGCGCCGACGATCGCCGGGAATACGACCGCTGGCTGAAGGAGGCCGCATGAGGGGCGTGGCGGTGCTGGTGCTCGAGGACGGCCGCATCTTCACCGGCACCCCGTTCGGAGCCGTCGGGCAGACGCTCGGCGAGGCGGTGTTCTCCACCGGCATGTCGGGCTACCAGGAAACCCTCACCGACCCGAGTTACCACGGGCAGATCGTGGTGGCCACGGCGCCGCAGATCGGTAACACCGGGTGGAACCATGAGGACGCAGAGAGTCGCGGCGACAAGATCTGGGTGGCCGGCTATGCGGTGCGCGATCCGTCGCCGCGGGCGTCGAACTGGCGCGCCACCGGCACGCTCTCCGACGAACTGGTCCGGCAGGAGATCGTCGGCGTCGCGGGCATCGACACCCGCGCCGTGGTGCGACACCTTCGCAGCCTCGGCTCGATGAAGGCGGGCGTGTTCAGTGGAGATGCGGCGGACGCGGCCGTTGACGAGCTGCTCAGCCGAGTGCGCAGCCAGCCGTCGATGCTCGGCGCCAACCTCGCGGGCCAAGTCAGCACCGAGGCCAGCTATGTGGTGGAACCAGATGGGCCACAACGGTTCACCGTCGCAGCCATCGACCTCGGCATCAAGACCAACACGCCGCGCAACTTCGCAAGGCGCGGCATTCGCAGCCATGTGCTGCCGTCGACGGTGGCGTTCGACCAGATCGCCGAGCTCAAGCCTGACGGGGTGTTTCTGTCCAACGGGCCCGGCGACCCGGCGACCGCCGACCACATCGTCGGGGTCACTCGAGAAGTGCTCGGTGCCGGCATCCCGCTGTTCGGCATCTGCTTCGGCAACCAGATTCTCGGTAGGGCGCTCGGCCGCTCGACCTACAAGATGGTGTTCGGGCACCGCGGCATCAATGTGCCGGTCATCGATCACGCCACCGGTCGGGTCGCGGTGACCGCGCAGAACCACGGATTCGCACTCGAAGGCGAAGCGGGGGAGCGGTTCGATACCCCGTTCGGCAGCGCGGAAGTCAGCCACACCTGCGCCAACGACGGCGTTGTCGAAGGCATCAAACTGGTTGACGGGCGCGCCTTTTCGGTGCAGTACCACCCTGAGGCGGCGGCAGGCCCACACGACGCGGAGTACCTGTTCGACCAATTCGTCGACTTGATGGCAGGGGTGGGCCCCCAGCCTGCGAGGGGAGACCGCTAGATGCCGCGTCGCACCGACCTGCGCCACGTGCTGGTGATCGGCTCGGGGCCGATCGTCATCGGCCAAGCCTGCGAGTTCGACTATTCGGGGACCCAGGCCTGTCGCGTGCTGCGCGCCGAAGGGCTGCAGGTGAGTCTGGTCAACTCCAACCCGGCGACCATCATGACCGACCCCGAGTTCGCCGACCACACCTACATCGAGCCGATCACCCCCGCGTTCGTCGAGCAAGTCATCGCCCAGCAGGCCGAGCGCGGTAACAAGATCGACGCGCTGCTGGCCACGCTGGGCGGGCAGACCGCGCTGAACACCGCCGTCGCGCTCTACGAAAACGGGGCGCTGGAACGCTACGGGGTCGAGCTGATCGGCGCCGACTTCGAGGCGATCCAGCGCGGCGAGGATAGACAGCGGTTCAAGGACATCGTCGCCAAGGTCGGCGGCGAATCCGCCCGCTCCCGCGTGTGTTTCACCATGGACGAGGTCCGTGAGACGGTCGAGGAACTCGGGCTCCCTGTGGTGGTGCGTCCCTCGTTCACCATGGGTGGACTCGGCTCGGGCATGGCGCATTCCGCCGTGGACGTCGAGCGGATGGCCGGCGACGGGTTGACCGCCTCGCCCAGCGCCAACGTGCTGATCGAGGAATCCATCTTCGGCTGGAAGGAATTCGAGCTCGAGCTGATGCGCGACGGTCACGACAACGTGGTCGTGGTGTGTTCGATCGAGAACGTCGACCCGATGGGTGTGCACACCGGCGACTCGGTGACCGTCGCTCCCGCGATGACGCTGACCGACCGTGAATACCAGAAGATGCGCGACCTCGGCATCGCGATCCTGCGCGAGGTCGGCGTCGACACCGGCGGCTGCAACATCCAGTTCGCGGTCAACCCACAAGACGGGCGCCTGATCGTCATCGAGATGAACCCGCGGGTGTCGAGGTCAAGCGCGCTGGCGTCCAAGGCCACCGGCTTCCCGATCGCCAAGATCGCCGCCAAGCTGGCGATCGGCTACACCCTCGACGAGATTCTCAACGACATCACCAAGGAAACGCCGGCGTGCTTTGAGCCGACTCTGGACTACGTCGTGGTCAAGGCGCCGCGGTTCGCGTTCGAGAAGTTCCCTGGCGCCGACGCGACACTGACAACCACGATGAAGTCCGTCGGCGAGGCAATGTCGCTTGGCCGCAACTTCATCGAAGCGCTCGGCAAGGTGATGCGTTCCCTGGAAACCGACCGGGCCGGCTTCTGGACCAAACCCGATCCCCCGCAAGGCTCGGTGTCGGTCGAGGACCTGCTTGAGGGTCTCAAGACGCCCACCGACGGGCGGCTCTACGACATCGAGCTTGCGCTGCGCCTCGGCGCCACCGTCGAACAGGTCTCGCAGGCCTCCGGCGTCGACCCGTGGTTCGTCGAACAGATCGCGGGACTGGTTGCGCTGCGGTCCGAGCTTCAGGACGCGCCCGTGCTGGACGGCGAACTGCTGCGGCGAAGCAAGCATCACGGATTGTCGGATCGCCAGATCGCCGCGCTGCGACCGGAACTTGCCGGTGAGGTTGGTGTGCGCGCGCTGCGTCGGCGGCTCGGCATCCATCCCGTCTTCAAGACCGTCGACACCTGCGCGGCCGAGTTCGAGGCCAAGACGCCGTATCACTACAGCAGCTACGAGACCGACCCCGCCGCCGAGACCGAGGTCGCCGCGCAGGCCGACAAGCCCAAGGTGCTGATTCTCGGGTCCGGACCGAACCGAATCGGGCAGGGCATCGAGTTCGACTACAGCTGCGTGCACGCCGCGACCACGTTGAGTGAGGCCGGATTCGAGACCGTCATGATCAACTGCAACCCCGAAACCGTGTCAACCGACTACGACACCGCCGACCGGCTCTACTTCGAACCGCTGACGTTTGAGGATGTCCTCGAGGTGTACTACGCCGAATCCGCCTCCGGTAAGGGTGGTCCTGGCGTGGTCGGCGCCATCGTGCAACTCGGCGGGCAGACCCCACTCGGATTGGCGCAGCGGCTCGCCGACGCCGGCGTGCCGATCGTGGGCACCAGCCCCAAGGCCATCAACCTGGCCGAGGACCGTGGTGCATTCGGCGAGGTGCTCAACATCGCGGGGTTGCCCGCGCCTCGGTTCGGCACCGCGACCAGCTTCGAGCAGGCCCGCCGCATTGCCGCCGACATCGGCTACCCGGTGCTCGTCCGGCCGTCCTACGTGCTCGGCGGCCGCGGCATGGAGATCGTGTACGACGAAGAGACCCTGCAGGGCTACATCACCCGAGCAACCGAACTGTCGCCCGAGCACCCGGTACTGGTCGACCGATTCCTCGAGGACGCCATCGAGATCGACGTCGACGCGCTCTGCGACGGCACCGAGGTCTACATCGGCGGAATCATGGAGCACATCGAGGAAGCCGGCATCCACTCCGGCGACTCGGCATGCGCGTTGCCGCCGGTGACGTTGGGCCGCAGCGACATCGAGTCGGTACGGCGGGCTACCGAGGCGATCGCGCACGGCATCGGCGTGGTCGGGCTGCTCAATGTGCAGTACGCGCTCAAGGACGACGTGCTCTACGTACTCGAGGCCAACCCGCGGGCCAGCCGCACCGTGCCGTTCGTGTCCAAGGCCACGGCGGTGCCGCTGGCCAAGGCCTGCGCGCGAATCATGTTGGGCGCTAGCATCGCCCAGCTGCGCGCGGAGGGCGTGCTCGCCCAGACAGGTGACGGCGCCGTCGCACCCCGCAACGCGCCCGTCGCCGTCAAGGAAGCCGTCTTGCCTTTTCATCGGTTCCGCAAGGCCGACGGTGCGCAGATCGACTCGCTGCTTGGTCCTGAGATGAAGTCGACCGGGGAAGTGATGGGCATCGATCACGACTTCGGCACTGCGTTCGCGAAGAGCCAGACCGCCGCCTACGGCTCGCTGCCCACCGAGGGCACCGTGTTTGTCTCGGTGGCCAACCGCGACAAGCGATCGCTGGTGTTCCCGGTTAAACGGCTGGCCGACTTGGGGTTCCGGGTGCTCGCCACCGCAGGCACCGCCGAGATGCTGCGGCGCAACGGCATTCCATGCGACGAGGTGCGCAAGCACTTCGAGCCACCGGGTGACGGCAGACCCGCCACATCGGCGGTCGACGCGATCCGGGCCGGTGAGATCGACATGGTGATCAACACCCCCTACGGCAACTCCGGTCCCCGCATCGACGGATACGAAATCCGCTCTGCCGCGGTGTCAATGAACATTCCCTGCGTGACGACGGTGCAGGGCGCAT
This sequence comes from Mycobacterium sp., assembly GCA_025965975.1. Taxonomy (GTDB): domain Bacteria; phylum Actinomycetota; class Actinomycetes; order Mycobacteriales; family Mycobacteriaceae; genus Mycobacterium. The sequence continues at coordinate 26,198 of JAOPVX010000168.1, forward strand.
CGGCAGCCGTGCAGGGCATCGAGGCGGGTATCCGTGGCGACATCGGGGTGATGTCGCTTCAAGAGCTGCACAGCGTGCTGGGGCCGTAGGCGTGGGCGGGTTCGGTCGCCGGCTGGCCGACGCGGTGTCGCGGCGAGGGCCGCTCTGCCCCGGCATCGACCCGCATAAGGAGCTGCTGCGCGCGTGGGGCCTGTCGACGGACAGCGACGGGCTTGCCAGGTTCTGCGACGTGTGCGTCGCCGCGTTCGCCGATTTCGCCGTGGTCAAGCCGCAGGTCGCGTTCTTTGAGGCGTTCGGCGCGGAGGGATTTGCGGTGCTGGAGCGCACAATCGGCGCGCTGCAGGCCTCGGGAGTGCTGGTGCTGGCCGATGCCAAGCGCGGCGACATCGGCTCGACAATGGCGGCCTACGCCGATGCGTGGGCCGGTGATTCACCGCTGGCCGCGGATGCGGTGACCGCGTCGCCGTATCTCGGATTCGGTTCCCTTCAGCCGCTTCTCGACACCACCAAGGCACATGGTCGAGGGGTGTTCGTGCTGGCCGCCACGTCGAACCCTGAGGGCGCCAGCGTGCAGCGGGCCGACGCCGGGGGCCGGACCGTCGCTCAGTCGATCGTCGACGCCGCCGCCGCGGTCAACCGCCAGTCGTCGTCCGAGCCCGGCTCGGTCGGCGTCGTCATCGGCGCGACCGTGTCCGACCCGCCCGACGTCGGCGCGCTTGGTGGTCCGGTCCTGGTGCCTGGCGTCGGCGCGCAGGGCGGACGGCCCGAGGCGCTCGGCGGCTTCGGCGGGGCACATCCCGGCCAGCTGCTGCCCGCGGTGTCACGCGAGGTGCTGCGGGCCGGACCCGAGGTCGCCGCCCTGCGCGCGGCGGCCGAGCGATTCCGTGATGCGGTGGCGTATCTGGCATGACCGCATACGACGTCGCGGCATGGACCCTGGCGTACCCGGAATTCCCCCGCAACCGGGGGGGCCCCGCTTGCGATTGGAGTGCCCCCCGGATTTCCGCGGACTACCGCGGCTCTGCGATCCGCTTGGCGACCACCACCATCAGCGGCGGCAGCGCCAATTCCACTGACAGCATCGCGACATAGAACGGATGAGGTGCGCCGTCGAGCAGTACTGAGAGCAGTCGCCCGATCCCGCCGACGAAGAACGCGGCGGCCACCAGGTTGACGTAGACGCGTTTGTGTTGCACGTCGCGTGCGCACCACAGCAGCGCGATGCCGTAACACAGCAGCAGTCCGGCGAAGAACCGGTCCTCGCCGGCCATCGTCGGATTCACGGCCACGCCGCCGATATTGCGTTGGGTCCGATCGCGAAATGGGCGAGCGATATGCCGATCACGATGACGCCGAACAACGCAAGCAGTGCCTGGAATGCCTGTCGCATGACCGCTCCCCGGTGCCGCGGAAAGATCTACTACGTACTGTAGTTGATCGGTGTCCGCGGCACCAGGGCCGGCCTTACAGCGGGACCCAGATGCCGAAGAACCAGAAGCCCCAGTTGTTGAAGTCGGGGTTGTAGATCGGCGTCACCCAGCTGCCGTTGTAGTTGAACGGCTGGTGATCGCGCCTGCCGTCATCGATGCCGCGCCAGGCCTGGTCCGGCGGGGGCGGCGGTCCTTGATCGTGCCTGCCGGGCTCACCGGGCCCACCTGGCCCGCCGGGCGGGGGTCCCTGATCGTGCTCGCCGGGCGGGGGTCCCTGATCGTGCCCACCCGGCGGGGGTCCCTGGTCGGGTCCGCCGGGTCCGCCCGGTGGCGGACCCCCTGGCCCCTGGCAATTCCCGAACTGGCACGGTGGGGGACCTGGCTGCGCGGCCGCGACCCCGGCGCCGGCGGTCAACGCAGACCCGCCGACGACGAGTGCGACCGCAGAAGCCCAGGTCAAACGCTTGAAATTCATGATCAGCCACCTTTCGAGGCACGTGAAGCCCACGTGATCAACATCGACTGCGGCAGGCTATCCAGCGGAGCTATGGGTGAGCTTTGGTGTCGATATACGCGCGCTGGGAGTCCGCCGTGCCCTGTCAACCGACAGGTCAATCAACGGCGTCGCGACCGTCACGACACGCCCGACACGCCGTGACCAGCCAACATTTTCTTAAGTTTCGCCAGCGGCGGCCCGCCGGCCATTGACCCCGGCGACCACCCCTGGTGATGCGACAGTGCATCGGCCCCCCGAAAACCCTTGATATGCAGGCAGTTCCGAACCGATCTTGACGATGACCGCGGCGTTTGCGCCGGTCGCCGGGTCGTCCCACGGGCGCCTTACACGCTGGGCTTTTGACCCCGTAACCAGGGGGTGGGGTTAGCTTTCGTCAGAATGCGTGAGTACGGTCGTCGTCGCTGGCTGGTTTACGGATCAGCCAAGACAAAACACATGATGGTGAGAGACGGAGGAACCCGTGGCCCTTCCCCAGTTGACCGACGAACAGCGCGCGGCAGCGTTGGAGAAGGCTGCTGCCGCACGTCGAGCGCGAGCTGAACTGAAGGATCGACTCAAGCGCGGCGGCACCAACCTCAAGCAGGTCCTCAAGGACGCTGAGAGCGACGAGGTCTTGGGCAAGATGAAGGTTTCCGCGCTGCTCGAGGCGTTGCCGAAGGTTGGCAAGGTCAAGGCACAGGAAATCATGACCGAGCTCGAGATCGCACCGACCCGCCGCTTGCGCGGCCTCGGCGATCGTCAGCGCAAGGCCCTGCTGGAAAAGTTCGACTTCACGGCAGATTAGTGCCGGCGGGGGACCGGACGGCGGCTGCGATGAGTCAAATTGTCGTGCTGTCCGGTCCCTCTGCAGTCGGTAAGTCGACCGTGGTGCGCTGCTTGCGCGATCGGGTCCCGGACCTGCACTTCAGCGTCTCCGCGACCACCAGAACGCCCAGGCCGGGCGAGGTTGACGGGGTCGACTACTCGTTCGTCAGCGCCGAACGGTTTCAACAGTTGATCGATGACGGCGCTTTGCTCGAATGGGCTGAAATTCACCGCGGCCTGCACAGGTCGGGGACGCCCGCCGAGCCCGTCAGAGCCGCTGCCCGCGCCGGTTTCCCGGTGCTCATCGAAGTGGATCTGGCCGGTGCGCGGGCCGTGAAGGCCGCCATGCCCGAG
>JAOPVX010000182.1 GCA_025965975.1 Mycobacterium sp.
CCACCCGGTACTCGGTCATATAGCCGTTGCCGCCGAACAGCTGCACCGCGTCCATCGCGACGTCGGTGGCGGCCTGCGAGCAATACCACTTGATCGCCGACGCCTCAGGCAGCGAGATCTGCTTACCTATCTGCGCCGCCTCAATCACGCGGAACAGCATGTTGCGCACGTTCATTCGGGCCACTTCCATGTTGGCCAGCTTGAGCTGGATCAGCTGGAACTGGCCGATCTCCTTGCCCCACAGCTTGCGGCTCTTCGCGTAGTCGACGCACAGGTGCAGGCACTCCTCAATGACACCCAGCGCCATCGCCGCCACCCCGATGCGCTCGGCGGAGAAGTTCGCGCGGGCGCTGGCACGCCCGTCGCTGGCGGCGTCGGTTCCGTCTCCCTCGGTCTCGCCGAGCAGCCGATCCCGGCCGAGCCGGACGTTGTTGAAGAACAGCTCCCCGGTACGAGAGCTGTGAATGCCCATCTTGCGAAACGGCTTTGACTGCACGAAGCCCTCCATGCCGCGGTCCAGCACGAAGGTCAGCACCTTGCGATCACGCTTGTCGACGCCTGATTCACCGAGCTTGGCGTAGACCACCACGACGTCGGCGTCGGGGCCGTTGGTGATGAAAGTCTTCTGGCCGTTGAGGATGTAGTCGTCACCGTCGCGCACAACATAGGACTTCATGCCGCCGAACGCATCCGACCCGGAGTCCGCCTCGGTGATCGCCCACGCGCCCACCTTGTCGTAGGTGACCAGATCCGGCAGCCAGCGTTCCTGCTGCGCGAGCGTGCCGCGGCCCATGATCGTCGGCACCGTTAGCCCTAGGCTGACGCCCATCCCGGTGACGACGCCCATGCACACCCGGCACAACTCGCTGACCACGACGAATCCCATTCCGGCCGAGCCGCCGTCTGTGCCGAACATGCCGCCGGAAGACGCCTTACCTGACGGCGCCTTGCCGGACGACTCCGCGCCCTCGCGTAACCGGGCGAGTCGCTTGTCGAGCGAGTCGCGTGCCATATCGGCGATCCCGAACGTCGCGAACAGCTTGCGAATGATGGGATAGGGCTCCATCTCGCCGCTTTCCAGCGCATCGACGTGCGGGCGGATTTCCTTGTCCACGAACTCGCGCACGGCGTCGCGCACGGCGAGGTCGACGTCAGACCACTCCAACATGCAATCAGGCTGCCTTACCGCGTCCGCGTGCCGGACGCAGACCCGCCAAAGAGAAGGTCGTGTGCACCAGCGACCCGGCGCGGTCGAGCAGTGTCCTGCGCGGCGGCAGGTAATGCATGGGCAGGCCGTGCCGGTCACGCGGCGGCGCCATGAAGGCGGGCGCCTCGACCAGCGGCGCATCCTCGGGTAGCCGGCCATCCGCCCTGCGGTACGCGGCAAGTGCGCGCGGGTGCAACCGGATTTCCTCGGGCACCACGACGAACGCCAGTTCCACGAGCTTGCCGAACAGCCGCAGCAGCACCTCGTCGCCAGGCGTCCAGCGCATGCCGGCCTTTTCGCGCACCGCGTCGTCGAACAGCCCCGCCGCGATCCAGCGCTGTGCAGACACCATCGGCTTGAACAACTGGTCCCACACCGCGGTTGGCATCAACACGAACCACGGTTTGGGGATGCGGATCGTGAAGATGTCCAGCGTGGCCTTGTTGATCTCGAGCTCTTCGCTGCACTTGCGATCCCAGTACTCCTGGAATTCGTCCCAGGTCTTGGGTACCGGTCGCATGCTCATGCCGTACATCCGGTACCACTGCACGTGCTCGCCGAACAGCTGCCGCTTCTCGGCGTCGGTCAGCCCGCCGCAGAAGTACTCGGCGGTCTTGATGATCAGCATGAAAAACGTGGCGTGGGCCCAGTAGAAGGTCTCGGGATTCAGCGCGTGATAGCGACGACCTTCTGCGTCGATGCCCTTGATTGTCTTGTGGTAGCTCTTGATCTGCGCACCGGTCTGCGCCGCGCGGCCGCCGTCGTAGACCACGCCCATGATCGGGTACACCGAGCGCGCGACCCGCTGCAAGGGCTCGCGCAGCAGGATGGAGTGGTCCTCGACGCCGGCGCCGAGCTCGGGATACATGTTCTGGATCGCACCGATCCACACGCCGAGCATGCCGGTGCGCAGGTCGCCGAAGTACTTCCACGTCAGCGAGTCGGGGCCAAGCGGGTCCTCTGCTCGGCCGACTGGCCGGGAAGTGTTGTGCGTCGATCTCGCGGTCATAGGCTCCTCGCTGCATCCACGTCCACCCGTGTCCCCTCAGGATAATGTTGACAACGCACGTTGTCTATGATTTGCGGGCGCGTGGCGGCACACCGTTATGAACCGGCTATTGGCGTGCCACACGCTTGTGACCAGCCGGTTTCCCGCTCGATTGCCGGTCGGGAGAAGCGCCACATACGCTTGCGCTGTGAATGTCGAGTCGTTCGACGAACGATCCGGCGGTATCGGAGAAATCGACGAGGTGCCGGATCGTCCGGCCCGGCCGCCACGGTCATCCGGGGCGATGGGGTGGCTGAAGGACACCAATCACAGCTCCGGTGTCGTCGCCTTCCTGCGCCGTGCGCGCCGGGCGCTGCCGGGTGATCCCGATTTCGGAGACCCGTTGTCCGTGGACGGCGTTGGGGGTCCACGCGCCGCGGCAAGGGCCGCCGATCGGCTGCTCGAGCGTGACGCCGCCTCGCGCGAAGTGAGTCTGGGAGCGCTGCAGGTGTGGCAGGCGCTGACGGAGCGGGTGTCGGGCAGGCCCGCGAATCGTGAGGCGACGCTGGTCTTTACCGACCTGGTGGGCTTTTCAGGGTGGTCGTTGAGCGCGGGCGACGATGCGACGTTGAGGTTGTTGCGCCGCGTTTCTCAGGTCGTCGAGCCGCCGCTGCTGGCGCCCGGTGGTCATATCGTCAAGCGGATGGGCGACGGCATCATGGCGGTGTTCGCCGAACCCGTCACCGCGGTGCGCGCCGCGATCGCTGCCCGCGAGGCGGTGAAAACCGTTGAGGTGGAAGGCTATACGCCACGGATGCGGGTCGGTATCCACACCGGCCGGCCACAGCGAATCGGTTCGGACTGGCTCGGGGTGGACGTCAACATCGCGGCGCGGGTGATGGAGCGGGCCACCAAGGGCGAACTCGTGGTGTCTGCACCGACACTGGAGCGGATTGGCGACGAGGAATTCGAATCTCTTGGCGTTACGGCCAAACGGCTTCGCAGGCAAGTCTTTACGGCCAAGCAGGACGGCGTGCCTGCCGATCTCACCATGTACCGCTTGAAAACTCGCAGGCAGTTGCCGGGCGGCGATGACGACGGTGGGGACACGGCGGGCCCATAGTGGTCCGGAGATGTTGCTCCGACTGCTCGCCCGGCTGGCGCGGGTCCGCGCCAGCGTGGCGTATGCGGTGATCGTGACTTGCGTCACCGTAGCTCGCACTCAGGACATGTTTGAGGCGCAGAGGACATGTTTGAGGCGCAGATCCGCGCCGAAGGTCGACGTTTGGGCCATGGCGCCGGAAAGTAATGCGCGCGAGGCGCGATCAGGGCATCGCCTATGATCGCCGGGTGGCTGATCAGCCAATAGAGGTGTCCGATGAGACGCTGACCAAAGCGGTCAGCGCGGCCCGGCATGCCTTCGACCTGGCGTCCGACCTGGACGGGCTGGCCCGCGCCAAGACCGAGCATCTCGGCGACCGCTCACCGATCGCGCTGGCTCGTCAGGCGCTGGGGTCGCTGCCCAAGGCCGACCGGGCCGATGCAGGCAAGCGGGTCAACGTGGCCCGCACCGAGGCGCAGCGCAGCCACGACGAGCGGCTCGCCGCGCTGCGCGCCGAGCGGGACGAAGCCGTGCTCGTTGCCGAGAGCATCGACGTGACCCTGCCGTCGACCCGCCAGCCGATCGGCGCCCGGCATCCGATCACGATCCTGGCCGAGCACATCGCCGACACGTTCGTCGCAATGGGCTGGGAGCTGGCCGAGGGACCCGAGGTCGAGACGGAGCAGTTCAACTTCGACGCGCTGAACTTCCCGCCCGACCATCCGGCGCGCAGCGAGCAGGACACCTTCTACATCGCGCCTGACGGCTCCCGCCAGGTGTTGCGCACACACACCTCGCCGGTGCAGATCCGTGCGCTGCTGGAGCGTGACCTGCCGGTCTACATCATCTCGATCGGCCGCACCTTCCGCACCGACGAGCTGGACTCCACCCACACCCCGGTCTTCCACCAGGTGGAGGGGCTGGCCGTGGACAAGGGCCTGACCATGGCGAATCTGCGCGGCACGCTCGACGCCTTCGCCCGCTCGGAGTTTGGCCCGCAGGGTCGCACCCGGTTCCGCCCGCACTTCTTCCCGTTCACCGAGCCGTCCGCCGAGGTCGACGTCTGGTTCGCCAACAAGAAGGGCGGACCCGGCTGGGTGGAGTGGGGCGGCTGCGGCATGGTCAATCCGAATGTGTTGCGCGCCTGCGGCATTGACCCTTCAGTCTACTCCGGTTTCGCGTTCGGTATGGGACTGGAGCGAACCCTGCAGTTCCGCAACGGCATTCCCGACATGCGCGACATGGTCGAGGGCGACGTCCGTTTCTCGCTGCCGTTCGGGGTAGGAGCCTGATGCGGCTGCCATACAGCTGGCTGCGCGACGTCGTCCAGGCCGGCGCACCGGGCTGGGAGGCCTCCGCCGACGAGCTGGAACAGACGCTGATCCGGATCGGCCACGAGGTCGAGGAAGTCATCCCGGTCGGGCCCGTCAGCGGTCCACTGACCGTCGGCCGCGTCGCCGAGATCGAGGATCTCGCCGAGTTCAAGAAGCCCATCCGCGCGGTCAAGGTCGACGTGGGCGAGGCTGAGCCCCGCGACATCGTCTGCGGAGCAACGAACTTCGCCGTCGGGGATCTGGTTGTGGTGGCCCTGCCAGGCACTGTTCTGCCGGGGGATTTCACGATCGCCACCCGAAAGACGTACGGCCGCACTTCCGACGGGATGATCTGCTCCACGGCCGAACTCAATTTGGGCACAGACCATTCCGGTATCTTGGTGTTACCGCCGGGCACCGCGGAACCGGGCACGCCGGCCGCCGACGTGCTCGGCCTCGACGACGTGGTCCTCCACCTGGCCATCACGCCGGACCGCGGCTACTGCCTGTCGGTGCGCGGCATGGCGCGCGAAATCGCCAACGCCTACGACCTCGAGTTCGTCGACCCCGCCGATGTGCGACCGCTGCCCGCCGAAGGCGAGGCCCTGCCTGTGACCATCCAGCCCGGCACCGGTGTGATCCGGTTCGGTCTGCGGCCGGTCACCGGCATCGACCCGACCGCAGTGTCGCCGTGGTGGATGCAGCGGCGACTGTTGCTGAGCGGCATCCGAGCGATCTCGCCGGCAGTGGACGTCACGAACTACGTGATGCTCGAGCTCGGGCACCCGATGCACGCCCACGATCGCAGCCTGATCACCGGCGGCTTCAAGGTTCGCTTGGCGGAGCCGGGGGAGACGGTCGTCACGCTCGACGACATCGAGCGCAAGCTCGACCCCCGCGACGTGCTCATCGTCGACGACGTAGCGACCGCGGCCATCGGCGGCATCATGGGTGCTGGCACCACCGAAGTGCGCAACACCACCACCGACCTGATGCTGGAAGCGGCGGTGTGGGATCCCGCGGCGGTGTCGCGTACCCAGCGCCGGCTACACCTGACGAGCGAGTCGGGCCGCCGCTACGAGCGGACCGTCGATCCGGCCATCTCCGTTGCCGCGCTGGACCGAGCCGCTACGCTGCTGGCCGATATCGCGGGCGGCACAATCGAACCCAAACTGACCGACTGGCGCGGTGACCCGCCGCGTGAGAACTGGTCGCAGCCGCCGGTCAGCATGGCGATCGACCTGCCGGACCGCACCGCAGGCGTCGACTATCCCGAGGGCACCACGCAACGCCGGCTGACTCAGATCGGCGCCGGCACGGTGACCGACGGCGACCGGGTGACGGCGACCCCGCCGAGTTGGCGGCCCGACCTGCGCCAGCCCGCCGACCTCGTCGAAGAAGTGCTGCGGCTCGAGGGCCTCGAGATCATCCCCTCGGTGCTGCCGCAGGCGCCCGCCGGGCGCGGACTCACCCCGGCTCAGAAGCGCCGTCGCGCCATCGGAAAATCGTTGGCGCTCAACGGCTATGTCGAGGTTCTGCCGACGCCGTTTTTGCCTGCGGAAGTGTTCGACCGGTGGGGCCTTGCCGCCGACGATCCGCGCCGCAGGACCACGCAGGTGCTCAACCCGCTGGAATCCGACCGTCCGCAGCTGGCGACGACACTGCTGCCCGGGCTGCTGGAAGCCCTGGGGCGCAACGTGTCCCGCGGTGCGGTCGATGTCGCGCTGTACGCGATCGCCCAGGTCGTCGAGCCCACCTTTCAAACCCGTGCCGTCGATCGCATTCCGAACGAGCGCAGGCCCACCGACGAGGAGATCGCCTCACTCGACGCGTCGCTGCCGCGCCAGCCGCAGCACGTCGCTGCGGTGCTGACCGGTCTGCGTGAACCGGCGGGCCCGTGGGGTCCCGGCCGTCCGGTGGAGGCCGCGGATGCACTAGAGGCGGTGCGCGTCATCGGCCGCACCGCCGGTGTCGAGCTGACGCTGGGGGCGGCGCAGTACCTGCCCTGGCATCCCGGCCGCTGCGCCGAGGTGCTCGTCGGTGACACGGTCGTCGGCCACGCCGGCCAACTACACCCAGCCGTCGTGGAGCGATCCGGCCTGCCCAAGGGCACCTGCGCCGTGGAGCTCGACCTTGACGCCATCCCCGTCACCGAGGCACTGCCCGCGCCTGAAGTGTCGCCGTTCCCCGCGGTGTTCCAGGACGTCAGCCTGGTCGTCGGCGAGGACGTCGCCGCCGCCCTGGTGGTCGACGCCGTGCGCGACGGCGCAGGCGAGTTGCTCGAGGATGCCCGGCTGTTCGACGTCTACACCGGCCCCCAGATCGGCGACGGCCGCAAGTCGGTGACGCTGGCGCTGCGATTCCGGGCCGCCGATCGCACCCTGACCGAGGACGAGGCCAGCGCGGCCCGCGACGCCGCCGTCAAGACCGCCGCCGAGCGCGTCGGCGCGATTCAGCGCGCCTAGCGCGGGTCAGGCGGCATTGCCCGGCTTAACGAGCAGTCGGGCCGGACTGCGGCCAAGTACCTGGCGCCACGGTATCTCCGCCGGATCCTCGGTCAGGCGCAGCGGGGGATCGGCGGCGAGCACAGCGCGCAAGGACTCTTCCACCGCAACCTTCGCCAGCGCCGTGCCCAGGCAGTAGTGCGTGCCGGCGCCGAAGTTCAGCAGCTTGGCTGTGTCGGGTCTGGTGAAGCGATCAGGATCGAATTGTTCGGGTTCGCGCCACGCGTTTTCATCGCGGCAGGCGGCGGCAATGCACAGAAAGACCATTGAGCCTGCGGGGATTGTCGTGCCGTGCAAATCAATCGGTGCCACAGCGGTGCGGGGGATGATCGGGATGCTTGGCTCCAGGCGCATGGTCTCGGCGGCCGCGCTTGCCAGCCGAACCTCGTCCTCATGTACCCCAGTGAGCTGGTCGTAATGTTGGAGGGCCACCAGGGCGCTGCAGGGTATCTGAGAGCCGGCGGTATCGTGTCCTGCAACAAGCAGATTCGCGATCATGTCGACGGTTTCGGCGTGGGTCAGGCGCTCGCCGTCCGCCTCGGCGGCAAGGAGTGCGGTAACCAGATCGCTTCCCGGATCCTGCGCGCGGCGTGTCGTCAACCCGTCGACGTAGGTTTGCAGCTCGGTGATCGCCCGCGTGGCGTCGGCGATTTGTTCTGGCGTCATGACGAAGAAGACCGGGCTCAACGCCTCGGCCCATTGCGTGAAAACCTCGACGTCGGTGTCTGGTACGCCGAGCAGGCGGCAGATCAGCCGTGTCGCCAGCGCCGAACATGCCGCCACGAGATCTCCGCCTTTTTGCACGGAGGCCACGGCGGTCGCTGCCATGCCTGCAGCCGTCGCACGCAGCGCCTCGACGGATCGAGGTGTGAACGCGCGCGCGACAAGCGACCGAATGCGATGGTGATAGGAACCCTCGGTGGTGAACATCAACCCGCCGTACCAGTCGCGAAGGGGTCCGTCGGCGATGCCCATCATGTCGAACAGGGCCAACCCGATTCCGGGCAGTCGCTGATCGTGGGCCAACGTTTGAACGTCGTGCTGACGCAGCACGACGGTGGCACCGGTGACCGAATCTGTTGCCAGCGGCCCCAGCTTTGCCGCGTCGCGCAGCATCCTGTGCAGGTCGAGGGTAAAGGACCCGGTCACGTTGACCGGCGTGTCCACTTTCATCGCCATGATCCCCCCATTCGCTGTTGCTGGACCAAAGTATGTGCCGACATTTCGGTTCAATGGGAAAAACATCACAACGAACCTGTAAACACTTACGATCGCAACGAGCGTCGGCGTGATGGGTAGGCACAACCCCGTCGGCGGCACGGTGCCAGATCGGTTGATCGGCAGATGTTCCAACACACGCTCGGCTCGAAGTGTCGTTTGCGCTGAATCGCTCCAACGGGGCGGCGATCGGCGGACAATCCAGCCATGGCGTGGAAACTTCGGGGGACGTATGTCGAAACCTGTTCGTGCGATTTCTTCTGTCCTTGCAATTTCAATATGGCGAACGGCGCCGACTATGACCGCTGCCGCGCGACGCTGGTCTTCAACATCACCGACGGCGACGTCGACGGCACCGACGTAGGCGGGCTCGCGGTGGTGGTCATCGCCGACACGCCAAAGGTCATGACAGAGGGCAATTGGCGGCTGGGCACGGTCATCGATGCCAAGGCCTCCGACGAACAGGCCGAGAAGCTGCAAGCCGTCTTCAGCGGTGAACTCGGTGGGCCGATGGCTGCGCTGGGACCGCTCATCGGGGAGAACCTCGGCGTCCAGCGCTCCCCCATCGAGGTGCGCGACGACGGAGTTCGGCACAGCGTGCGTATCGGTGACACAACAGGTTTCGACGTCGAAGACGTCGTGCCGTTCGGCGTCGAGACCGGTGAGCCCGCACGTGTCACCGGGATCTTCCATCCGGCTGGCTCGGAATTCCGTGTCGCCAAGGCGACATCGGCCGACATCAGCTTGTTCGGCGTCGAATACCAAGGCAAGTCGGGCATCAGCTCCGCACAGTTCTCGTGGGCCGCCTGACCGCGTGACGGCGTCGGCGGAGGAGGGGCTTCGGCCGGTCTACTCGGCCGCGCGCGCCCGGCTCGGACTGATCGCGCTTCTGTTCGCGCTCGCGGGGCTGGCGTGGTGGGTCACGGTCGATCGCATGCGTGGCATGGACAACGGGCCGGGCACCGACCTCGGAACGCTGGGCTGGTTCCTTGGCATCTGGCTGGTGATGATGGCCGCGATGATGTTTCCGTCGGTGTCGCCGACGGTTGCGCTGTATTCGCAGATGACCAAGAAGCGGTCACCGGTGGCGCCGCTGGTCTTCGTGTGCGGCTATCTGCTGACCTGGACGGCGGCAGGCCTGCTCGCGTTCGGGATCTCCGAACTGGGCGGTCGCCTTTTGGGCGAGGCGCTGGTGTGGGATCGCGCCGGGCGCTGGGTGGCGGGCGTCATTCTGGTGGTCGCGGCCGTCTACGAAATCACCCCACTCAAGACGGTCTGCCTGCGCCATTGCCGGAGCCCGCTTGGTTTCCTGCTCGGCTCCTGGCGCGACGGCCTGCCAGGGGCGCTGCAGATGGGGGCGAAGCACGGTGCCTGGTGTGTGGGCTGCTGCTGGGCGCTGATGGCGTCGCTGTTTGGGCTCGGCGTGATGAGCATCGCCGGGATGGCGTTCGTCGCCGCACTGATCGCCGCTGAGAAGACGCTGCCGTGGGGGCGCGCGGTGACCTACGGCACCGCCGCCATCCTGCTTGGACTCGCTATCCTGCTGGTCGCCGCGCCTCACGCGATCCCCGGCCTGACGATTCCCGGCGATCCAACGATGGTCCACCCGCACGACACGGCACCCATGCCTGGAATGGCCATCCAGAATTAATTTGCAACAGACTGCATATCCATGCAGAATTGCCGCATGACGTCTGTCGCGGTCGCCGGGGCCAGCGGATATGCCGGTGGAGAGATCCTGCGGCTGCTGCTCGGCCATCCTGCCTACACCGACGGGCGGCTGACCATCGGCGCGCTGACCGCCGCGGCCAGCGTCGGGACCACCGTCGCCGAACACCATCCACACCTGATTCCGCTGGCCGGCCGGGTGCTCGACGCCACCGACGTCGACGTGCTGACCGGCCACGACGTGGTATTCCTTGCGCTACCGCACGGGCACTCCGCCGCCCTTGCCGAGCAGCTTGGGCCCGACACCGTGGTCGTCGACTGCGGCGCCGACTTCCGGCTCACCGACTCGGCGGCGTGGGAGAAGTTCTACGGCTGCGCCCACGCCGGCAGCTGGCCCTATGGACTGCCCGAACTGCCAGGCGCACGCGACCGGCTGCGCGACGCCACGCGGATCGCCGTCCCAGGGTGCTATCCGACCGCGGCCCTGCTGGCGCTGTGGCCCGCGATCGCCGAGGAACTGGTCGAGCCTGCGGTCACGGTCGTCGCCGTCAGCGGCACATCCGGAGCCGGCCGGGCCGCCAAGACCGACCTGCTCGGCTCGGAGGTCATCGGGTCGGCCCGCGCCTACAACATCGGCGGGAAACACCGGCACACCCCGGAAATCGTGCAAGGGCTGCGGGCAGTCACCGACAGGGACGTCACGGTGTCGTTCACGCCTGTGCTGATCCCGACGTCCCGCGGCATACTGGCCACCTGCACCGCCCGCACCACCGCGCCGCTGTCACAACTGCGCGCCGCCTACGAAAAGGCTTACGATGCAGAGCCCTTCGTGCACCTGTTGCCGGAGGGGCAGCTGCCCAAGACCGGTGCGGTGATCGGCAGCAACGCCGCGCAGCTGGCGGTCGCCCTGGATGATGAGGCGAGGACGTTCGTCGCCATCGCGGCCATCGACAACCTCGTCAAGGGCACCGGTGGCGCGGCGGTGCAGTCGATGAACCTCGCGCTGGGCTGGCCGGAAACCGACGGGCTGTCGATCGTGGGAGTGGCGCCGTGACGGGATCTGATGTCGCGGGCCAGGCGGCTCCGGACATGACCGACACCACGCGGCTGGTGCGCACGCAGGGTGTGACCGCGCCCGCGGGCTTCCGCGCCACCGGAATCGCAGCCGGCATCAAGGCATCCGGCGCACTCGACCTCGCGCTCGTGTTCAACGAGGGGCCAGACCACGGCGCCGCGGGCGTTTTCACCCGCAACAAGGTCAAGGCCGCGCCGGTGCTGTGGTCGCAGCAGGTGCTTACCACCGGAGCGCTGCGCGCGGTGATCCTCAATTCCGGTGGAGCCAACGCCTGCACCGGCCCCCGGGGGTTTCAGGACACCCACGGCACCGCCGAAGCCGTCGCCGCCGCGCTGTCCGACTGGGGCACCGAAACCGGGGCCATCGAGGTGGCGGTCTGCTCGACCGGGCTGATCGGCGACCGGCTTCCGATGGACAAGGTGCTGGCCGGCGTCACCGAGGTCGTGCACGAGATGGCCGGTGGGCTGTCCGGCGGCGAGGAGGCCGCACGCGCCATCATGACCACCGACACCGTGCCGAAACAGGTTGCGCTGCACCACAGTGACAAGTGGACCGTCGGCGGCATGGCCAAGGGTGCGGGCATGCTGGCGCCGTCGCTGGCCACCATGCTCACCGTCATCACCACCGACGCCGTCGCCGACGCTGGCGCCCTTGACCATGCCTTGCGGAAAGCGACCGCGCTCACCTTCGACCGCCTCGACGTCGACGGCAGCTGCTCGACCAACGACACCGTGCTGCTGCTGGCTTCAGGCGCCAGTGAGATCGCGCCCAGCCAAACCGAATTGGACGACGCGGTGCTGCAGGTGTGCGACGACCTGTGTGCACAGCTGCAGGCCGACGCCGAAGGGGTGACCAAACGCATCGTCGTCACGGTCACGGGCGCCGCATCCGAAGCCGACGCGCTGACCGCCGCGCGGGTGGTGGCGCGCGACAGCCTGGTAAAGACCGCGCTGTTCGGCTCCGACGCGAACTGGGGCCGGGTACTGGCGGCGGTCGGCATGGCGCCGGTGACCCTTGACGCCGAACGGATCAGCGTGTCGTTCAACGGTTCTCCGGTGTGCATCGACAGCGTCGGCGCTCCAGGCGCCCGCGACGTCGACCTGTCCGGCGCCGACATCGACGTTACCGTCGACCTCGGCGTCGGGGCGGAGCGGGCGAGCATCCGCACCACCGATCTGTCGCACGCGTACGTCGAAGAGAACTCGGCATACAGCTCATGACGGCCGCGACCGAGACGAAGGCGCAGGTGCTCGCCGCCGCGCTGCCATGGCTCAAGCAATTGCACGACAAGATCGTCGTCGTCAAATACGGCGGCAACGCGATGACGGACGACACGTTGAAGACGGCGTTCGCCGCCGACATGGTGTTCCTGCGTAACTGCGGAATCCACCCCGTCGTGGTGCACGGCGGCGGACCGCAGATCAGCTCGATGCTCAAACGCCTTGGTATTGAAGGCGATTTCAAGGGTGGCTTCCGAGTGACGACGCCCGAGGTGCTCGATGTCGCCCGGATGGTGCTGTTCGGGCAGGTCGGCCGCGAGCTGGTCAACCTGATCAACGCGCACGGCCCCTACGCCGTCGGCATCACCGGTGAGGACGCGCACCTGTTCACCGCCGTGCGCCGCAGCGTCACCGTCGACGGCGTGGCGACCGATATCGGCCTGGTCGGCGACGTCGAGCGCGTCGACGCCGGCGCCCTGCTGGATCTGATCGGCGCAGGCCGCATCCCGGTGGTCTCGACGATCGCTCCCGACGCCGACGGTGTCGTGCACAACATCAATGCCGACACCGCCGCGGCCGCGCTGGCCGAGGCGCTCGGTGCGCAGAAGCTGGTCATGCTGACCGACGTCGAAGGCCTCTACACCAGCTGGCCCGACCGGCACTCGTTGGTCAGCGAGATCGACACGGCCGCGCTGACGCAACTGCTGCCGATGCTGGAGGCAGGCATGGTGCCCAAGATCGAGGCGTGCCTGCGCGCTGTATCGGGCGGGGTGCCAAGCGCACACGTCATCGACGGCCGCGTCGAACACTGCGTGCTGGTCGAGTTGTTCACCGACGAAGGGACGGGCACAAAGGTGGTGAGCGCATGAACGGCAAGCGAGGAGCGAAGGCGGATCGCGCATGAACGGTAGCCTCCTGAAGCGCTGGTCGGGCGTGATGATGGACAACTACGGCACACCGCCGCTCGCCCTGGCCAGCGGTGACGGCGCGGTGGTCACCGACGTCGACGGCAAGTCGTACGTCGACCTGCTCGGCGGCATCGCGGTCAACATCCTCGGCCATCGCCATCCGGCCATCATCGATGCGGTCACCCGCCAGCTCAACACCCTCGGGCACACGTCGAACCTGTACGCCACCGAACCAGGTATCGCGCTCGCCGAGGCGCTCGTCGGGCTGCTTGGCGTAAAGGCGCGGGTGTTCTTCTGCAACTCGGGTACCGAGGCCAACGAGGTGGCGTTCAAGATCACCCGGCTCACCGGGCGCACGAAACTCGTTGCCGCCCAGGGTGCTTTTCACGGCCGGACGATGGGTTCGCTCGCGCTGACGGGCCAGCCGTCGAAGCAGGAGCCGTTCGCGCCGCTGCCCGGTGATGTTGTGCACCTCCCGTACGGCGACACGGAGGCGTTGGACGCGGCCGTCGACGACGCGACCGCGGCCGTGTTCCTCGAGCCGATCATGGGGGAGGGCGGTGTGGTCGTGCCGCCCGCGGGCTACCTGGTGGCCGCACGGGAGATCACGGCCAAGCACGGGGCGCTGCTGGTGCTCGACGAAGTGCAGACCGGGATGGGCCGCACCGGAGCGTTTTTCGCACACCAGCACGACGGGATCACGCCGGACATCGTCACCCTTGCCAAGGGCCTGGGTGGCGGGCTGCCGATC
>JAOPVX010000183.1 GCA_025965975.1 Mycobacterium sp.
CGGTGGGCTTAATCGCGCTTCGGCTGATTGACCCCTGAGCGTGGTACGCGGGCGCTTATTCATTGCGTCTGTACTGCTAGGTATTGGGGCTCTTCCGACTTAGCAGGGGCGCAGTTGCCTGGCCATGGATGGCGTTCGCCGTGATTGGCGAGTGCAGGCCCACCGTACTCGGCGGCGTTGATTCTCAGGCGTTCGAAACCCGAACGCGATCCGACCGATGTGTTTGACGATGCGGTTGTAGCCCTCACTGCGCGCATTCGATAGACCGGTCTGGATCGCGAGGATCATCGGCCCCTGCCAGGTGGAGATCGTTTCGGCGAGCTGGTGAATCTCGGGCACCGAGCACGCACCACAGAATGCGTAGAACGCATACAGGGCCGTCGAGATTTCGTAGCGCAGACCGCCACGTGTGGTGCAGGCCAACACATCTCGGAGGAGTTCTTTCGCAATCCAGGCGGCGGCGATGTCCCCGTTCGGATCGGCTGAGGTCAGTCTGTCGAACAACGTGTGGCGTTGCTCGTCGGTCAATCGTTCCGCGGCCCGCAGCAGCCGACGCCGGTTGATCCACTCCGGATCTGCCAGGCCGCCGCGGCGGCCCCGGTAGGCCCGGGTGGTACGGCGACGGACCTCGTCGACCATCTCGTTGGCTCTCTTGACCAAGTGGAAGCGATCCACGATCAGCCTCGCGTGGGGCAGCGCCTCCCGCGCGGCCTTCGCGTAGGTCACCGACATGTCGATCGCCACGAACTCGACGTGCGCTTTCCACCCCTCGGGCCGTGTGTCGAGCCACTCGATCACCGGTTTCGCCGCACGCCCGTTGACCTGCACCAACAACCCACCGGTGCCGCTGATATCGACCAGCCCGGTGTCCCACCGGTCCACCCACGTGCGCACCCCGGTAACGGGGCAGGTCTCCCATTTCGCCTTCCCACGACGGGTTTCGTCGATGCCCAGCACTGCCACGTTCTCGGGCTCGGCGGCCAGGACCGGGTCCGCCGCGGCGATCACCGCCCGGTGGCCGGTGTTCCAACTACAGCCGTAGGCCAGCGCGACCGCCTTGACCGAACGGTCGTCATCGAGAACCGCGTCAGACATCTCCGTCTTGGCTCGCACCGTCACCCGCGCTCGCGGCGGGATCGCCGGTGTCGACTCTGTGAAGCTCGTCCTCTCACAGGAAGTATTGGTGCACAACCATTTCCGTTTCGACCACACGAGCACAGGACGGTCGGGGCCGATCTTGATATCCCGCGGACGGGTCGCCACCCACCCTTTCGACCTCGTCGACCTGGCCGAACACCCAGGACACAGACCGACCCAGTCGGCGGCGGTCCGGACGTGAACGGTTCGGATTCGATCTTCATCAACGTGCACGGACTCGACGACGACACCGACAAGTCCGAGCAGCAGGGAACCACTACTGTGGGGCATGCTCGCGCCTTTGCTTCTGGATGCGTTGAGAACACCCAGTTCACAAGGGCGCGAGCCCTAATTCAGTCACCGACACGATCCGAATCGGTCACGCCAGACCCCCGCTAAGTCGGAAGAGCCGGTAAACCGGTCGAGTTCGGCTATAAGGCGCAGTTCATCGACAACGACGACGGTGTTGTGCTCGATCACGACGTCCGGGTCGGAAACCCGCCTGACGCACCACAACTGGCTCCCGCGGTGGGACGGATCAAAGAACGCCATCGTCGTCCCCCGGGGACGGTGACCGCTGACCGCGGCTACAGCGAGGCCGCCATCGACACCGCGTTGACCGACCTCGGTGTGCGCACGGTCGTCATCCCGCGCAAGGGCAGACCCGGCACCGCCCGCCAGCACCTCGAGCACAGCCGAGCATTCCGCCGAACCATCAAATGGCGAACCGGATGCGAAGGACCGATCAGCACCCTCAAACGCGGATACGGATGTGACCGAACCCGCTTGGACAACCTCGAAGGAGCGAAAACCTGGACCGGACAAGGGATCTTCACCCACAACCTTACCAAGATCGCCGCCCTGACCGCATGACATCGACATCAGGGCGACATCAACTACCCAGATCTTGACATCTACGCCTACCCGCTCACCCCCGATCACGACAATCAGGGTTTTTCAGGTCGAAGTAGTTAGTACCTGAGGACAGCGCAGGCGACGATTATTGAGAGAGTCGCAACGCCACAGAGAGCAAGTGTTAGGCAGAGCAGGGCGTTATCGACGTATCGATTCTTCAGGTCTGAGATCTCCCAGTTGAACGCGAAATCGTTCAGCAGATCTGCGCTTCGCTTCGTGAGACGCTGGACGTCCGTGAGTTCCACCCTGTCTCTTTCCAACGTATAGGGAGTCTCCCAATGCCAGGTGCGGCCCCGCCTTCCCGCCAATGCGCGAAGTGCATACACCGCCGATAGGACAAATAGGACGGTGATCAAGGCGATCATCACGGCTGACGCCTTCACGGCCCAATCGGGGAGGCTCGACTTACCCAACACAACGCCTGCTCCGGACAACGTGAAACTAGCCGCGATCGCCACAGCACCGGCAATCGTTGTCGCTCGCCTATCTGCGGCCGCGGCACGATCAACCGCGGTCTGCGCGACAGCCTTCGCTTGATCCAGCGTCAAATCGGCTGAACGAAGGTGATTGTCGGTAGCGAGTGGGTAGAGCTGGTCAGCGAGGTCACTGAGCTCCTTGTGCTCCTCCTTGCGGGCGTTCCAATTCCACCAGCGGTCGTGCAACGCGGGCCACAATCGGTCGTCGAGACGAGTCCGCGGTAAGCCCGGCCCATACCGCTTGCGTTTACGCTCCGCCATCGACTCCACACCCCACCCTCTCGGGCGTATGGCTGCTCGACGACGGTATGTCGAGTACCAACCATTCCCCTCGCGTGTCCGACAAAGGTAGTCAACCAGGCGCGTTGTGCATGGCGTTTCATGATCCAGCGCTGTCCAGACGTGAGTCGGGCGCCAAGGGGTCAGCCGCCCATCCGCACCTTCCTCTACACCTCGGAGTTGTGGAGGCCAACCCCATGCCTCCGACGACTTCGACGACCACGCGCCGACCACATACCCGCGCAACGCGATCGAGGCGGCGATCGACGACGCGATTGCCCACACCCCTACCCCATCGGCCCTGCCTGGCGCTCCCCTAGATCGGCTCGGTGCGGCACAGCGGTAGTGCGGTCAAGGAGTCACTCCCGTTGCGCC
This sequence comes from Mycobacterium sp., assembly GCA_025965975.1. Classification (GTDB taxonomy): domain Bacteria; phylum Actinomycetota; class Actinomycetes; order Mycobacteriales; family Mycobacteriaceae; genus Mycobacterium. The sequence goes on from JAOPVX010000183.1 coordinate 3,183, forward strand.
GCAGACCATCTGGCGGCAATTCCGGTATACTCGTCCAAGATCCTGCTTCCGGCATTGGTGCCACCAGCCGGACGCCAGATTCTGAGGGCAGATCACCTGTTTGCCGCGGTCGAGCCAGGCTGTGGCGTGTAGAACAAAACCGTAGTACATTGTCGGTGTGAGTGAAGTATCCATACGAATGCTCAACCAAGAGACGTCAAAGGTCTTGGCCCGCGTGAAGCGCGGCGAGGAGATCACCCTCACTGAGCGCGGCGAGGTAATCGCCCGAATCGTCCCGGCTTCCGCTGGCCCTCTCGACGCGCTGATCAGTGCCGGCAGGGTGCAACCGGCGACGGTGCGCGGGCCGGCGCCGCGGCCAACGATTCCGATGCGTGGCGGTCTCGACGCCGGCACGCTGTTGCAGCGTATGCGCGCCGATGAACGGTACTAATCCGTGATTTACCTGGATACCTCGGCGCTGGTCAAGCTGATTCGGATCGAAGTCGAGTCTGAGGCTCTAGGTGACTGGCTCGATGAACGCACCGAAATGCGCTGGATAACATCCGCTTTGGCCGAAGTTGAGCTACCCAGAGCCGTCCGGGCAGTCGCCCCAGAAGGGTTATCTGCTGTGCCTTCGGTGCTGGCCAGGCTGGACCGTTTCGAAATCGACCCGGTCATTCGCTCGACCGCGGCGGCCTACGTCGACCCCGCACTTCGCTCGCTCGACGCGATACACCTCGCCACTGCTCAAACCGCCGCATCCACTGCACCATTGACGGCGCTGGTTACCTACGACAGTCGCCTCCGTGAGGCCGCCGACGCCCTGGGGCTGACTACCGCCGCACCCGCCAAAACACCATGAAAGCGTCCGGTGAAGGGGTCCGCGCCCGAATGGCTTCACCAGACTGAGTGTTGTGCGCCACCGGCCCCAATGTGGCCTCCCGGATCCCCATCGCGGTCATTGCCGAGATGCTGGCAATCCCACGCGATGACACTCGCTATCTTCGTGAAGTCGCCGAGTCGACGACGGGGCTGATTGGCAGCACTGCCGCATCCTGGCGTGATTTTCGCGCGGCGATGAACGCTCTGCGCGGGTTCGACGAGTACCTCGGGGAGCATATCGAGCGGCTACGCCAA
>JAOPVX010000189.1 GCA_025965975.1 Mycobacterium sp.
AAATATGAGAACCTGATTCTCGTCAGGGAGAGGAGGACGCTGTGCGGGTGCCACCGCTTCCGGCGGACCAGTGGGACGACGCCGTCGACCACGCGCTGTCCGGCATGCTGCCCGCGGAGCGCCGCAATCCCTCCAGCGCGGGCAACCTGCTCGCCACACTCGCACGTCATCCGAAACTGACCCGGGCGTTTCTGAGGTTCAACAACCACTTGTTGGTCGCATCGACGCTGCCGCCCCGCCTGCGTGAGCTCGCTGTGCTGCGGGTCGCACACGTGCACCACTGCGAGTACGAGTGGCGTCACCACGTCGTGATGGGCCGGGAGGCCGGGCTGACCGACGAGGACATCGTCTGCGTCCAACGCGGCGAAGCTTCCGATGAGCTCGACCGCGCAGTCCTACGAGCCGTCGACGAGCTCAAGGACAAATCGGTCATGTCTGACGCGACGTGGGCGACGCTGTCCGACCACCTCGACGAGCGTCAGCGGATGGACCTCGTTTTCACGATCGGCTGCTATGGCTCACTTGCCATGGCCATCAACACCTTCGGCGTAGAACCCGACCAGGAGAGGTAGAAGTGGCACATTTTCCGAAACCGGCTGCCGGAAGCTGGACAGAGAACTGGCCGGAACTGGGCACTGCGCCGGTCAACTACGAAGACTCGATCGACCCCGAGCACTACAGGCTCGAGCAGGAGGCGATCTTCAAGAAGCTCTGGCTCAATGTCGGGCGCGTCGAACGGCTCCCCCGCAAGGGCAGCTACTTCACCAGGGAGATGCCGTCGGTCGGGGTAGGCACATCGGTGATCATCGTGAAGGACACCGACGGCGAGGTCCGCGCGTTCTACAACATGTGCCGCCACCGCGGAAACAAGCTGGTGTGGAACGACTATCCAGGCGAGGAGGTCTCGGGTAATTGCCGCCAGTTCACGTGCAAGTACCACGCGTGGCGCTATAGCCTCAAGGGCGATCTGACCTTCGTTCAGCAGGAGGAGGAGTTCTTCGACCTGGAGAAGGCGAAATTCGGCCTGGTGCCTGTGCGCTGCGAGATCTGGGAAGGGTTCATCTTCATCAACTTCGACAACGACGCCGAACCGCTGGTCGATTACCTCGGCCCGTTCGCCAAGGGCCTAGAGGGCTATCCCTTCCATGAGATGACCGAGACCTACACCTACCGGTCCGAGGTCAACGCGAACTGGAAGTTGTTCATCGACGCCTTCACCGAGTTTTACCACGCGCCAGTGCTGCACCAGAAGCAGGCCACCAAGGAGGAGGCCGACAAGCTGCTCGGGTACGGCTTCGAGGCGCTTCACTACGACCTGCAGGGCGATCACGCGATGATTTCGTCCTGGGGCGGGATGTCGCCGCCCAAGGACCTCAGCATGGTCAAGCCCATTGAGCGGGTGTTGCACAGTGGCCTGTTCGGCCCATGGGACCGGCCGGACATCAAGGGCATTCTTCCCGACGAGTTACCGCCTGCCATCAACCCGGCTAGACAACCGTCCTGGGGCACTGACTCCTTCGAGTTCTTCCCCAACTTCACCCTGCTGTTCTGGGCGCCGGGTTGGTATCTCACCTACCACTACTGGCCCACCGCGGTGGACAAGCACATCTTCGAAGCCACCCTGTACTTCGTGCCACCGAAGAACACTCGTCAGCGTCTGTCCCAGGAGCTGGCCGCAGTGACGTTCAAGGAGTACGCATTCCAGGACGCCAACACGCTGGAAGCTACGCAGACCATGATCAACACCAGGGTGGTCACCGACTTTCCGCTGTGCGATCAGGAGATCCTGCTCCGGCACTTGCACAAGACCGCCGGCGACTACGTGAAGGAGTACAAGGGTGTCAAAGCTACCGTCTGAGTTCGCCGACCTGGAACGGTTCACCGACTGGTGCCTGCCGACCGAGCAGGAGCGTTACACCAAGCGCCTGGCCTCGACGATGGCCGAGATGCAAGTGTTCTACGACGCCGCGTTCGGCCGACTCGAGGACGCGATGGTCTACCTCGACGCCCGGTTCCCGCTGCACGAGATGCCCGACGACGCAAAGGCTCTGATGCACCTGATGCAGTCTTTGGTCAATGTGTCGTTCCCCGTCGAGGTCTGGAAGCAACCCCGCGTGCTGGACAGCGGCGCCGCATATATTGAGCTGATCAAGGAGCCGGTGGTGTAAGGGTGCTGACGCTGCGGGCAGCAGGGCTAGTCGACGTCGAGGCCGGCGAGATCGTCCGGCCGGGGATCGTTCGTGTCGAAGACGACCGGATCGTCGGCATCGGAGGCGACGCGCACAGTGGAGGAGAGATCATCGATCTCGGGGAGTCCATCCTCCTGCCCGGCCTGATGGACATGGAGGTCAACCTCCTGATGGGCGGGCGCGGCGAGAACCCCGGGCTGTCCCAGGTGCAGGACGATCCTCCCACCCGGGTGCTGCGCGCAGTCGGCAATGCCCGCCGCACGCTGCGCGCCGGGTTCACCACAGTGCGAAACCTCGGATTATTCGTCAAGACAGGCGGTTACCTGCTCGACGTCGCGCTGGGCAAGGCGATCGACGCCGGTTGGATCGAGGGGCCCCGGGTGGTACCCGCCGGTCACGCGATCACCCCGACGGGCGGGCACCTCGATCCGACGATGTTCGCCGCGTTCATGCCGGGTGTGCTGGAACTGACCGTCGAGGAGGGCATCGCCAACGGTGTCGACGAGATCCGAAAGGCCGTGCGGTACCAGATCAAGCACGGCGCCCAGCTGATCAAGGTGTGCTGTTCCGGTGGTGTCATGTCGCTGACCGGAGAGGCGGGGGCACAACACTATTCGGACGAGGAGCTGGCCGCGATCGTCGACGAGGCACATCGGCGTGGCCTGCGGGTCGCCGCGCATACGCACGGCGCCGAGGCGGTCAAGCACGCGGTGGCGGTCGGCATCGACTGCATCGAGCACGGGTTCCTGATCGACGACGAGGCCATCAAGATGCTCGTCGACAACGGCACGTTCCTGGTAACCACCCGGCGATTGGCCGAAGCGATGGACGTCTCGAAGGCACCAAAGGCGTTGCAGGAGAAAGCCGCCGAGATGTTCCCGAAGGCGCGCACGTCGGTGAAGGCCGCCTACGAGGCAGGAGTGAAATTAGCCGTCGGCACCGACGCGCCCGCGATCCCTCACGGACGCAATGCCGACGAGCTGGTCACCCTTGTCGACTGGGGCATGCCGCCGGCCGCCGTGCTGCGTGCGGCCACCGTGGTGGCGGCCGATCTGATCAACGTGACCGATCGGGGCCGGCTGGCCGAAGGATTGCTCGCCGACATCATCGCCGTGCCCGGTGATCCGCTGCTGGACATCAGCGTTACACAGAACGTAAGTTTTGTAATGAAAGGGGGCAAGGTCTATGTCAACAAATAGAGCAACGATCACTGATGACATTGTGGAAATCCAGCAGCTCCTCGCGAAGTACGCGGTGACCATCACCCGCGGCGACATCGAGGGTCTCGTCTCGGTGTTCACTCCCGACGGCACCTACAGCGCCTTCGGTGAAACGTACGTGCTTGAGCGCTTTCCTGTGCTGGTCGACGCCGCACCGAAGGGCCTGTTCATGACGGGCACGGCGCTGGTCGACCTCGACGGTGACACCGGCACCGGCACGCAGCCGCTCTGCTTCATCGAGCACTCCGCCCACGACATGCGCATCGGCTACTACAACGACACCTATGTGCGGACGGCTGACGGTTGGCGGCTGAAGACCAGGGCGATGACGTTCATCCGGCGCAGCGGAGCACACGACCACGGCAAACCGCACGCGGTCGGCCGACCGAGTGCATGAATGTCGCCGAGTTCCGGTCGGACCTGCGTGCGTGGCTCGACGAAAACGACCTCACGCCGGGACCGGATGAGTCGCTCGAAGGCCATATCAGGCAGCTGGCGCGCGTCCACGGGGCGCTCTACGACGCCGGCTGGATGCGCTATGGCTGGCCCGAGGAAGTCGGCGGATTGGGCGGGCCACCGATACTCCGCGCGGTCGTCGGCGAAGAGGTGGTAGGCCGCAACCTGGCCGAACCGGGACCGTATTCGATGGTCGAGGTGCTCGCACCCACGATGATCGATTACGCGCCAAAAGAACTCGCCGCCGAAATGGTGCCGCGGCTGCTGTCCGGCCGCGAGCAGTGGTGTCAAGGATTCTCCGAGCCGGGCTCAGGGAGCGACCTGGCGTCGCTGACGACACGAGCGACACAGCGCGGCGACGACTGGGTCGTCAGCGGGCAGAAGGTGTGGACCAGCTACGCGCAATACTCGCACCGCTGCGTGCTGCTCACCCGGACCTCCCCAGGCTACGACGGCATCACCGCGTTTTTCGTCGACATGGATACCCCTGGCATCACCGTGCGGCCGCTGCGCACCATGCACGGCGTCGACGAGTTCTGCGAGGTGTACTTCGACGACGTCGTCATTGGCAGCGAGCGGATGCTTGGCAAGCCGGGCGACGGCTGGCGGCTCGCCATGGATCTCTTGCCGTATGAACGCTCGACATGCTTTTGGCAGCGGATCGCTTACCTCTACACGAGATTCGATCGGCTGCTCGCCGACGCGGCTGAACCCGACGATGCCGACCTTGGAGCGGCTTATCTGGCGCTGCACACCGTGCGCTGCCGTTCGCGGGCCACCCAACATCGGCTGGCTGCAGGGGCAAAGCTCGGGCCCGACACGTCGATCGACAAGGTGTTGCTGGCGACAGCGGAACAGCGGCTGTACGACACCGCTCGTGACCTGCTGCCGGGGGTGATCGAGCTGGACGAATCGCCATGGCGCACCGAGTATCTTTATTCGCGCGCGGCCACCATCTACGGCGGCACCGCGGAGATCCAGCGAAACATCATCGCGCGCCGGCTCCTCGAACTCGGAAAGGAGTAACGCGTGGAAAGCGACGACATGGAACTCCTTACCGATGCGCTGCGCAAGACGATGCTCACGGCGTCCGGCCAGCGACTCGACGCGGCACTGGCCGAACTGGGCTGGCGGGACATGCTTGACGAAATGCCCGAGACCGCAATACCTCTGGTGTTCGGACTGCTCGGTGAGACGGGTGCGCACGCCCCGGTCATCAACGACGTCGTGCTGCGCGAGCCAGGCGGGGCGGCCCCGCTGCCGTACGCGGGCGGATCATGGATTGTCTGGGAGCGCACCGATGAACCAGGAACGGCCGTCGACGACGAGTTGCCCATCCGCCGGGTGTCACCCGGCGATCCCGTGCTTTTGGCCGCGGGCCGTCGGGCACTGAGCTGGTGGCTGGTCGGCACTGGCAGGGCCATGCTCTCGCTCGCGCGCCAACACGCCTTGGACCGTGTGCAATTCGGCCGGCCGGTGGCGTCGTTCCAGGCCATCCGTCATCGCCTGGCCGAGACGCTCGTCGCGATCGAAGGCGCGGAGGCGACCGCACATGCCGCGACCGACGACTTCGGGGCGCTGCTGGCCAAGGCGGCGGCCGGTACGGCCGCGTTGACCGCGGCCAAGCACTGCCAGCAGGTGCTCGGCGGTATCGGCTTCACTGCCGAACACGAGCTGCACCGGCACGTCAAGCGCGCCCTGGTGCTGGACGGCTTGCTAGGCAATGCACGGGAATTGACCCGCGAAGCGGGGGCACGACTGCGGGCGGAAGGCTCAGCACCGCGCCTCGTCGACCTCTGACTCTTCTCGCCGTGCAGAGAGCCGACTACTTGATGTTGGCCTTCATCTCGTCCATGTTCACCAGCACCGGCCACCCGCTGACGCTCATCGCGTTGCCGTGACCGGTCTGGTGGATGTCGAACACGGACTGGATGGCCGCGTAGAAGCCCTGCACGTCCAACGTCTGGTTGACCGCCCGCTTGGCCTGACGCAGGGCGAACGGCGGCATCTTCGCGATCTGCTCGGCTAGCGCCCTGGTTTGGCTGTCGAGCTCATCGCGGGGCACCACCCGATTCACCATGCCGGTGCGTTCGGCCTCCTCCGCGGTCAAGGCGCGACCGGTGAACAGGATCTCCTTGGCCTTGCGTGCGCCGAGTTCCCAGGTGTGGCCGTGGTATTCGACTCCGCCGATACCCATCAGCACAACCGGGTCGGAGAACAGCGCGTCGTCGGCGGCCAGGATCAGGTCGCACGGCCAGCACAACAACAGTCCGCCCGAGATGCACCGGCCCTGCACCGCGGCGATCGACGGCTTCGGCACGTTGCGCCACCGCAACGTGTACTCGAGGTAGCGACGACTCTCGTGCTGGTAGATGAGCTCCAACGTGATCTTGTCGGGAACGGGGCCACCGCCCTTGATGTCGTGGCCCGCCGAGAAGTGCTTTCCGTTGGCGCGCAGCACAATCACCGCGACATCGCTGTCCTCGGCGGCGCGGGTCCACGCGGCGTCGAGTTCGTCGAGGAACTCGGTGTTCTGGGCGTTGGCTGCCTCGGGCCGATTCAGCGTGATGGTCGCGATGCGCTCGGCGACGTGATAGTCGATATACACGTTAATTCCTCAATTTCG
>JAOPVX010000207.1 GCA_025965975.1 Mycobacterium sp.
AGTGGAACAGGCCGCTGTCGATCACGGTGTCGAACGCGTCGGTGTAGCCGTCGAGCTTGGTGGAGTCGGCCACCGCGAATTTCACGTCGACTCCGGCGTCCTTTGCCCGCTGCTCAGCGGTTTTCAGTGCGGTGGGTGAAATGTCCAACCCCGTCACCGTGTGACCGTTCTTGGCCAGGTAGACGGCGTTGTCACCGAGCCCGCAGCCGATGTCGAGGACGTCGCCGTGGACCCAGCCGCCGGTCTGCCAGGCGATGACACTCTCGCTGGGCGCCTTGTTATCCCATGGTGGTGGGGTCACCGGCGCTATGCCTTCGCCCGGGCTTTCGCCACCGTAAAGCGCTTCGTAATCAATGTGCGGCGATCCGGAGGATCCTTGGGAGGAACTTGAGTCTGTCTTAGTCATGAGCGGATCTCCTCAATATGATTGGTCGACCAAGTAATGCTTCTACAGCGAGCGTAGCATCTTATTTGGTCGGCCAACCAAGCTAGGCTGGTGGCATGGCGCCCCGGGAACCGAGCCGCGATCCGTTCGACGTCGAGCCGTTCGGCCCCGTTAGTCGGGCCCTTGGTCGGGTGACCCGGCTCCACCGCGCCACGGCGGGAGAACTCCTGAAGAGCACTGGCCTCTACCCGGGGCAGGAGCTGCTGATGATGCACCTGTTGGAAGCGGGGGCCGTACGCCAGGCCGACCTGATCGACACCTTGGGCGTCGACCCCTCCACCGTGACCAAGATGCTTCAGCGGCTGCAGCGCACCGGCCACGTTACCCGGACGACGGATCCCGCCGACCGACGCGCAGTACTCGTCGAGGCAACCGAAACCAGCCGCGCCCTCGGCCCCGAAATCCAAGCCGCCTGGAAAACGTTGGAAGAGCGCACGGTCGCCGGGCTGGACCCCGCCGAGCGCGCCGAACTGCAGCGACTGCTGGAAAAGGTTGCGGTGAATTTCACGACGTGACCAAGGACCCGACTAACGGGGCCGAACGGCTCGACGTCGAACGGATCGCGGCTCGGTTGCGGGCGCCATGCCACCAGCCTAGCTTGGTTGGCCGACCAAATAAGATGCTACGCTCGCTGTAGAAGCATTACTTGGTCGACCAATCGTAACGAGGAGATCCGCTCATGACCAAAGCAGTGCAGTTCGATTCGTACGGCGGCATCGACGTCCTCGAGGTGCGCGACGTGCCCCGCCCTGTTCCGGGAGCCGGTGAGGTTCTGGTCGAGGTCAGAGCAGCCGGCATCAATATCAGTGAGGCTGCGATTCGCGCGCGTGCCGTGCGCGATATTTTTCCTGCGACGTTTCCGTCCGGTCAGGGCAGCGACCTGGCGGGGGTGGTGGCCGAACTCGGTTCCGGCGTCACCGATTTCACCGTGGGCGATGAGGTGATCGGGTTCTCCAACCTACGGTCCAGCCACGCCGAATATGTGACGGTGCCGGCGAATCAGTTGACGCCCAAGCCGTCCGCGGTGCCGTGGGAGGTGGCCGGTGCGCTGTTTGTCGCGGGGGCCACTGCCTACGCCGCGGTGCGGGCGGTGCGCCTCGTACCGGGGGATACGGTAGCGATCGCGGGTGCGGCTGGCGGTGTCGGTTCGATCGCGGTTCAACTCGCCCGACGCGCCGGGGCCACGGTCCTCGGCATCGCCGGGCCGTCGAACGATGCCTGGCTCGCCGACCATGGCGCGGTCCCGGTCAACTATGGTGACGACCTGCCGGCCCGGCTGCGCGTCGCGTCACCGTCTGGGCACATCGACGCCCTGCTGGATTTCTTCGGTGGAGGGTATGTCGCCATGGCGGTCGAGGACCTCGGACTCTCGCGCGACAGGGTCGACACCATCACCGATTTCGCTGCCGTGGAACAGTTCGGCGTCCAGTCAGCAGGCGGCGCGGATGCCGCGACTGCGGCGGTGGTCGCCGAGTTGGCCGACCTCGTCGCACGGGGTGAGCTTGAAGTGCCGATCGCCGGAGTCTTCGCCCTCGATGATGTGCGGGACGCGTTCCGGGAGGTCGAACTGCGGCACACCCGCGGCAAGTTGGTGCTGCGACCGTGAGCGACGGAGGCATCGCCGGGCGGGTGCAAACCTGCCCTGCTTTACGTCACGTAGGTTTGACCGATAATCGTTCGAGGATTGCGTGGGCTGCGATGATGCGCGCGGGTATCGGGAAGTTCGTATTCGCAAGCAGCCCAGCTGATCATCAGACCTACCATCACCCGTTTACGGACCGCCACCTACTGCCGGGACCGGGGTTCGGCGATCGGGTAACGGGTTATAGGACCGGTACGAGACGTAAGTCGATGTGAGGAGACCACGATGAGCGATGGCAACGACTTCAACGAGCGAATATCGCCGAGTTCCGCGCCAACCACGGGCGCGTCAGTGGCCCGTTCGAGGGTGCGCCGATCGTCCTCCTGCAAACCGTCGGTGCACGCAGCGGGAAGCCGCGGACCAACATCATGATGTACCTCGCCGACGGCGAACGGTATCTTGTGTTCGCCTCGAACGCCGGTGCCGACGATAACCCCGCCTGGTACTGGAACCTGAAGGCCAACTCCGACGTCCGCATCGAAGTCGGCGACGACATCGTCGACGTGCATGCCACCGAGCTGCGAGGCGCCGAACGCGACGACAAGTACGCGCTGCAGGCCGAGCGGTATCCGGGATTCGCTGAGTACCAGCGCATGACGTCGCGGACCATCCCAGTTGTCGCGCTCACGCCTACCGGTGGGGCGAAGTCGCGCGAATGAAGGTCCTGGCGAGCGGCGCGGCCGGTTTCGCATCCACCGGCAGCACCCGAGTCAAGGCGCGTTGGCCGCAAGATCGACAGGCGCCGTTCGCGCTACGTGCGCGCCTCGCTGGGTAAGACCGTGCGCCGCGGCCGCGTCGGTCCTGGCGGTGAGTACGCCGGTATCCACGTCGGCGCGCAGCTCCGCATCCGGAAGCGCCGCAAAGAGTACTACGTCGGGGTTTCGGCTGGCCGCCGGATCGCTAAGTTACGATTCGGCCTGGTCTGAGAAGCGCATTACTTCGGTACTGTTCACTATCGTCCCAACCGACGCCGCCAATCCTTGGCTGCGATAAGCCGGACCGCCGCCGACTGTAATCGTCCATCCCTGTGTGAAGGGGTACTCAGCTCGCAGTAGAGCGCGTTCGGGCTGCAGTCCGACCTCGTTTTCGACGCGTCGTATCTCGCCGATTGCCCTGAGCACCGATTGATTGACACGTCACGTAAATCTACTACCGTGGCAGCTATGACTAAGACAGGCTCGAGTTCCTCCCAAGAATCGTCCGGAGTGCCGCACATGGATTTTGATGCCCTTTACCGTGGCGAGAGCCCGGGCGAAGGCATCGCGCCGATGACCACACCACCATGGGATAACAGGGCGCCCAGTGAGAGTGTCATCGCGTGGCAGACCCGCGGCTGGGTCCACGGCGACGTCCTCGACATCGGTTGCGGACTCGGCGACAACGCCGTCTACCTGGCTAAGAATGGTCACACGGTGACCGGGTTGGACATCTCACCCACTGCCCTGGTCACCGCCGAGCGGCGGGCCAACGACGCCGGAGTCGACGTAACGTTCGCGGTGGCCGACTCCACCAAGCTCGACGGCTACACCGACGCGTTCGACACCGTGATCGACAGCGGCCTGTTCCACTCGCTCGATGACGAGGGCAGACGTCGTTACGTCGCCGCGGTGCACCGGGCCACCCGGTCGGGCGCCACGCTGCTGCTCAGCTGCTTCTCCGACACCAACCCGGCAGGCAAGGAGTGGCGACCAGCGGTGTCCGAAGAGACGCTGCAGGATGTCCTCGGCGGCGCCGGCTGGGAGATCGCGTCGCTTCAGCCCGCCACGGTGCGCGGCGAACTGGACGGCGCGCAAGTCGAAATGGTGTTCTGGTACCTCCGCGCGCAACGGCGCTGACGAGAGTCCGGTGGCCAACGGCCTCCCACCCACACGCTGAGTTACGGGTGCCGGCGACGTTTCCTAGCGAGGGAAGTCCCGCGCGGCTCAGAGGGCCAAGCTCAGCGCGCCAACCAGGATCATCGCGGCGCCGGCGAACCTTCCACTGACGTCACCGAATGGGATCGTCTTCTCCAGCAGGACGAAGATTGCGATCGCCGCGATCCACAGCAGGTTCATCACGCCGCCGACGAACAGCAATCCCATCAGGATCCAGCAGCAGCCCACGCAGTAGGCGCCGAGTCGCAGTCCCATGCGGAAGGCGCCGAGGTTGCCGGTGCGCCAGTAGCGGGACAGGAAGTGCGCAGGGGCCCGGCAGTTCCTAAGGCACGCATTCTTGAGCGGGGTGAGCTGGTAGATGCCAGCCGCGATCAGCAGCGCCGCTCCGAACCCCGCGCTTGTGGACACCATCGTCGGGGAGAGCAGCGCGGCCTGATCGAGAGCGTGCTGGGCGATGGTGGCCACGAGGCCGAAGATCGTCCACATCGCGATGTAGCCGGTGACGAAGACGGATGTCGAGGGCAGGGGGTTGTGCTGGGCGGCGGCCCTTCGGGCGACCGCGGCGTAGAGCAGGGTCATTGGTGCCGCGGTGGGAACCATCATGGCGACCATCATGACGGCCTACATCGCCAGTCTCAGGCCGAACTCGGTTGCCGTCCACGGCTGCACCCCGGTCATGGCGTGCATCATCGGCGCCATCGAATGACCCGTCAGGTCCGCTGACCCGCTCGCCATGCGGCGCGCTGTCACCACGGTGTAAACCCAGGCTGCGATTGTGATGCCGCCCAGACCGGCCAGTACGGCCAGACGGTCTCGGTGGCGCCAGACCCAAGACGTGGTCAGCGGATGACCCCGTCCTGGTTCATGTGCAGAACGTTGAACTCGCCGTAGCTCTCCTTCAGGTCAAGCTCGATCCCCGCGCGGGCTGTGGTGTTCCCGTTGCCCATCTCGGCGTAGGTGTAGTGGGGCCCCTCCGGCTGGTTGATGCGTGTCCTGGCCGGCTTGCCGGTGAAGGGACTGATGATCGGCGTTCCGCGTGACTCGACTAACCCTTCGATCGTGAGGCTGGCCATTCGCTGATCGACATCGATCGACAGCTCGATGGGTGCGTACAGCGTGTCCAGCACGGTCGACATCGTGCTGTTGTAGACGAAGTAGTGCGTGGCTCCGGGAGCAGTCGATTCGCCATGGAGGATCTTGCGCAGCGCTTCTCGCTGAGCCGGATCCGCCCGTCTGTCGATGATGGCCTGCTGTGTGCCGTTGCCCTCGCCGACCTCACCCGGCCAGTGCATGAGCACCGCCCAGTTCAGGCCGTCGAGATTGGTGTCGTTGAAGTTTCCCTCGTCGATGTGGCCGCACATCACCGTCTCGCAGTACCCATGGGTTGCCTTCGCACCGAACTGGCACGGGCAGCCCCAGGCGCAGTTGCAATTCGTGAACTCCATACCGCGAAGCATCCATCGATCAGCCACCGGATTCTCCCCGTTTGTCGCGTGTTCTGAACAGTCATTAGATTTTGACGATCACGGTGCCGATCTTTCCAGGGCGGCCGACGTGCTGGACCGCGTCGGCGATCTGATCGAGCATGTAGGTGCCGGCAATGTCGAATTCTGCGGAAAGCGCAATTGCAATTGCAGTGACGCTGGCGATGTCGGAGGCGCGGCGTTCTGGTGCGACGCCACTGAGCCAACAGCCGATGGTTAGTCCGCGGATGCCGATTTCGTGGCCGAGTACGGCTGAGGCGTGCAGTGGGATGTTCTCTTCGGCTATTGCTGCGTAGGTGATCAGTGTTCCACCGGAGGACAACAGGGATATCAGGTGGCCGGCGATTGTGCCGCCGACGGGGTCTAGTGCCACGGGGATGGGGCGGCCGTCGGCGATGGTGCGAATCTGCTGGACCCAGTCGGGGCTGTCGGTGGAGACGACGGGCACGTTCGGGTAGCGGGCGGCGAGTTCGTGGGCGCGGTCGTCGCTGCGCACGACGCTGATGGTGGCGATCTGATGATGGTCGGCGCTAGCGGTGAATAGTCGGCCCACTGAGGAGTTGGCGGCGTTGTTGATGATGATGCCGTCGAATCCGACCGAGAAGTGTTGCTGGGCGGCGCGGTAGAGCAATAGGGCGGTTAACGGGTTGCAGACCATCTGCGCGGCGACGCCGTCGCTGACAGAGTCCGGTACGGGCACACCGAGGTCAGCAGCGACGTTGATGCGTTGGGCCCAGGACCCGGGGTTGGGGAACACGGTCACGCGGGTGCCGACCGTGGGGGTGTCGACGCCGGGTCCGGTCGCAACCACGACGCCGGTGGCCTCAAGGCCGGCGACCGTGCGCTGTCCGGGATGTGGTGGGCCGAAGCTGACGCCGACGAGGTCTCCGGGATGGATCGGGAAGGCGCGGACTTCGACCTGGATTTGTCCGGGCCCTGGCGTGGGCGGGTCGGGGATCTCGGTGGCTTCAAGTACGTCGGCAGGGTCGCCGGCGGAGGCGTAGGTGATGGCACGTGTCATCGTTGGGTCACATCCTTAATATCGGTGGTGGCGCTGGGATCGTCGGTGAGGCAGCGCTTTTCGCTGCTGAACCGGTGTTCCGATCCCCGTTGTCAAACCGGTTCGGCACAACAACTGATTGACACATCACGTGAATCTACTTTACGGTCAAGTTGCGTGACAAGTCACACACGATGAAGAGGCAAGACAGTATGAAACCGGCGAATATGCAAAAAGTGTTCGCCACCACGAGCTGCCCGCCACGGGAAAGCGGATGGACGCCCCGTGTTGCGACGTGTTCGAACTGGAAGACGGCAAGATCAAGCGCTTCGATTGCTACCCCGAAGGATCAATCATCTTCGCTCAGCTCGGAGTCTTGACCAACCTCGAAGCCGCGCTCACCCACTGAAAGCGCGGCCAGCGGAACTCATGGAACACCGCCGCACTCATACGGACCCATGGCTACTTGCTAGCGTTATTCATCATTTCACCGCGATCGACGCCGAGCGCGGGCGGGCGAGAGCCACATCGTCCGGCGCCAGGCAGATCGCGTGGTAGGTGGTTAGAGAGGTACGGGTGGCAGCGAAGCATTGAGGTTGAGACTCGCCTGGATGTGTTCAAGCGCCGCGGTGAAAGGAGAAACAAGCTCGTCAGGCAACGGCTCAAAGAATAGTTTCCTGACCAGCGCGGCATGGCCCGGCGCTGCCGCGACTGTGGCGTTCATCCCTTTCTTGGTCAAGACCGCATCGGTCGCCCGGCCGTCTTCTTCGGACTGGATGCGTTTGGTGAGGCCACGTTCGCACAGTCGCCGAACTTGGTGAGAAAGCCGGCTGCGTTCCCACCCGATCAAAGCGGCCAGATCGGTGATCTGGAGCTTGTGGTCCGGCGCATTGCTCAACGCGTTGAGCACGTGATAGTCGGCCAGCGAGAGACCGCTATCTCGCTGTAACTGACGGTTGATCTCATAGTTCATCCGCAGCTGCACGCGCATATAGGCGACCCACGCGCGCTTCTGTGACGGCGACAACCAGGGACTGTCACCAGGGGGAGAGCGACGGGTGCGCGGCATTTCACAATCTTTCTGCTGGACTCTTCACGCTTATTATCCGCACCTCCCGCCGGCCCAGCACCACCCCGTTCGAACGCCGTCGATTAGCCGAACACCAGTGGATCCATTCAGTGAGAGTTCATGCTCGAGCACTACGCCGTTGAATGGCGGGAATGCCACCTGTCGCTACTGCGACATCAGCACAAAACACCTACGGTCTTCGACCGCTTCGCCTACTCCGGGCAGTATTTGATCGGGCGAATCGAGAAGGGCCGATACCGGCGGGGCGGTAGCGGCCGCTGTCTGACTGATGTCGGCGTCGCCGCCCTCGCGGTTGTTGGGACCGTTGCTACCCCTCCGGCACAGAAATCGCGCTGAACTGCGGAAACGCTACATTTGACGACGCGAAACAACGCCAAACAATTTGACGCGGCCTGCCGATACAGCCAAGGGTGTCGATGGCAGCAACACGCCGCGTGACCCGGCGCCGCAAATCCCATCCATGGTCACCTAGCAAGCGTTAATGTCTTGTTGACGTCGCAACCGACTGCTGGGAGGCGACATGAGCGGCTATCGGACAGTGATTGTCGGGACCGACGGCTCGGCCTCATCTTTGCATGCGGTCGACCGCGCAGGCGCGCTTGCGGCCCAAGAGGATGCCAAGCTGATCGTCGCGACCGCGTATTTCCCCGCTGCCGAAAAGGGGAGCTGGTCCCATGCACCGTCGCACGATCACGTGGCTGACCCTCGCGCCGCCGACACCCTCGGCGGCGAGGGCTACAAGATGCACGGGAGTGCCCCCATATACGCGATCCTTCGGGAGGCCCGCGACCGGGCGAAAACCGCCGGCGCCCGGGACATCGAGGAGCGGCCGATCGTCGGCGCGCCTGTCGACGCACTTGTGAAGCTGGCCGAGGAGGTCAACGCCGACCTGCTCGTCGTCGGCGACGTGGGACTGGACTCGGTCGCCGGACGGCTGCTGGGCTCGGTGCCCGCCGACGTCGCCCGCAGAGCAAAGATCGACATCTTAATCGTCCACACCGCCGGATAGGGACCAGCCGGCAGACGGTTCCATTGAGCGCAATTGACGCGGGCGCTACCACTTCGATTTCAGCAGTTGCATTGCCCAACGGGAGATATTGCCGAAATAGTGCGGCCCACAGATCGTCGATCTGACGAAGTTAACTCGTCGGGCGAGATCGGCAGATAAGAGCAAGCAAAAAGGCCGCATTTCTGCGGCCCTTTCCAGTGGAGCTGCCGGGAATCGAACCCCCACGAAATGCACGGTGAGCTGCGGAGACGCCGATCTTGACGACGCGAAAGCACACGAAACGACGCGATGCGGCCTGCGGAGACGCGAAAGGTGTTGATGACATCAACACGACGTAGCCGCCGCCCGACTGGTAGCAGTGCCACGCGGCTCAGGTGCCCGGAGCCATCCGCGAGGTCTCCCCCGGTCACCTCATGACGCAGCAGCTGAGCCGACCATGGTCGGGATGGACAGGGCCACGATGAGTTCCAGGACCGTCTGGGGATCGTTCAGGCGTTCGCCGTAGAGTTCGCGAAGTTGGGTCATGCGGTAGCGCACGGTTTGGGCGTGGACGAATAGGTCCGCCGCTACGGCGTCGCGTTGGCCTTGGTGTAGCAGCCACGATCGCAGCGTTTCCGCGAGCCGTTCGGCGGTGTTGGGACGCAACTGATCCAGCGGTCCGAGGACCTGACGGCGGAGATCGTCAGCGGCTTCGCCGTCGGCGCCGAGGACGAGTTCGACGAGATGGGCGTCGGTGTCGATCGTGTCGGTGTCGCCGCCGGCCAGGTGGAGTTCGCGGGCCTGCAGGACGCGGCGATAAGACGAGTGTGCCTGCGTCCAGGTACGGGCCGGGCCGACCACTGCCCGGCGATCCTGGAGTTCTCGCAGTAACCGGGATCGGTTGGGACCGTGCATGTCTGGGATGAGCAGCACCACGACGGACTCGGAGGACTCGATACCAGGCAGATCGCCACTGAGTTGCAGAGTGGACTGTCCGAATCGGGACACCACGCCGCGCATCTGGGCCGACGGAAGTAGTACCGCGGTGAGGGTGTCCGGTGGACGCCACTCGGCGCGCTCAGCACTTGCCTGCAGTACCTCGGTAGGCGCCCCCGTGAGGAGGTGCTGCCCGAGGCGGTCAAGATGACGCCGCCGTTCCCGATCCGAGGAGGCCAGTTCATCGGCATGCCCGGAAACGCTTGCCGCGGAGAGCTCATCGATGAACGCGAACACCAGTTCGGCGAACCGGGCGATCATCAGCGGTGGCAGGCCCCCGTCGACGGCGGTCTCCGAGAGCTCACGCCACGCCACCCGCGCCCCGACGCGATATGCAGATAGCAGCGCGTCCATGGATCGCCCTTGGCGCGCCTCGCCGCGGCCGAGTTCGTAGGCGCCTTCAAGTGCAGGGGACAACGTCGGGCCGGGATCGGAGCCGTGTGGACGGGCGGCCAGTTGGAGGAAGGCGCCAAGCGCCATCTGCACGGCACTCTCGATCCGTTGGCCCATCCGCCCGCTGAAGGCATCCGCGTAGCTAGGCACTTCGACGGTGACGGCGGCCACAGTGCGTTCGGCAACCGCGGCCAGAACGCCCTGCAAAGCGGCGACGACCTCGTCGTTCAACTCCAGGCCGGTGACCCGTCGGCCGTCAGCTTCGGCTGCGTTGTCGTTCACAACTATTCTCTCCGAACAAACTTACATCGCTATTTCACTCCGATTGGCCAAGAGTTTATACGTAGGGATGAGCGATCGTGGTCTCATGACAACAACAGCACCCAGGGTCACCCCGATGGGCACGCTGCGCGACCGGTTCCTCCAGCTCGCCGAGCGGATCACCACACCGCTGGTCCCCGCCGACTACCTCGACATCATCGATCCGCTGCGCTCCAGCGCCGACCTGCGCGGCCGGATCGTGGCGATCCACCCCGAAACCCGCGACGCAGTCACCCTGGTCATCAAGCCAGGCCGCGGCTGGCGCACCCACACACCCGGCCAGTACATCCGAATCGGGGTCGACGTCGACGGCGTGCGTCAGTGGCGCGCCTACTCGCTGACCTCCGACACCGATCGAGCCGACGGCTGCATCGCGATCACCGTCAAGGCCATCCCCGGCGGCAAGGTCTCCAACCACCTCGTGCGACGCGCCACGGTCGGCACCATCGTCCAACTCGACCACGCCGCAGGTGAATTCACGCTACCCACCGAAACGCCGCGCAAAGTCCTGTTCCTCACTGCGGGCAGCGGCATCACCCCGGTGATGGGGATGCTGCGAAACAAAGCCGAGCACATCGACGACATCATGGTCGTGCACAGTGCCCCCACCCCCGACGATGTGATCTTCGCCGGCGAACTGCGCATGCTGGCAAGCCAGCGCCGAATTCGCCTGATCGAGAAGCACACCGACACCGACGGGATGCTCAGCACCGCCGAACTCGACGCACTCGTCGACGACCTCGCCGAGCGCGAAACCTGGGCATGCGGACCCACCGGCATGCTCGACGCCCTCGAGCAGCACTGGGACGCCCATGGCATGCCCGAGCGCCTGCACACCGAACGGTTCCGGCCCACCGTCGTGACGGCCGGTGACGGCGGCACCGTCACCTTCACCAAGTCCGCGACCGTCCTCGACACCCCGGGCGACCAGACACTGCTCGACGCCGGCGAAGCCGCCGGAGTCCTAATGCCGTCGGGATGCCGGATGGGCATCTGCTTCGGCTGCGTGGCACCGCTGCGCCAAGGAGCCGTGCGCGACCTTCGCAACGGCGACATCACCACGGCCGCACCCGGTGACGGCGTCCTGATCCAAACCTGTGTGTCCGCAGCAGCGGGCACCTGCGACATCGACCTCTAAAGGAACTTTCATGACCACTCTGCAACGCCAAAAGCACAATCCGATCGCCCACCTCAGCGGCGAAGACATCGAGAATCTCGGCCGCGAACTCGACGCCATCCGCCAGCAGGTCCTCGATAGCCGCGGCGAGCGCGACGCCAACTACATCCGCAGCGTCATCGACTTCCAACGCAAGCTCGAACTCGGCAGCCGCGCCGTACTGTTGTTCTCCCTGTTTCCGCCGGCATGGCTGGCAGGCACGGTCGGGCTCTCGGTCGCGAAGATCGTCGAGAATATGGAGATCGGCCACAACGTGATGCACGGCCAGTGGGACTGGATGCGCGACAACAAGATCCACTCGACGACCTGGGAATGGGACAACGCCTCCCCGTCCGACATGTGGAAGCACTCGCACAACGAAATCCACCACACCTACACCAACGTCGTTGGCAAGGACGAAGATCTCGGGTACGGCATCATGCGAGTAGACGAGGACCAACGCTGGATGCCGTTCTACCTTGCCCAACCGCTGTGGAACTTCATCAACGCCTGCCTCTTCCAGTACGGCATCGCTGCCTACGACCTCAAGGTCGGCAAGTACCTCAAGGGCAAGACGGACAAAGAAGAATTCCGCCGCCAGGGCAAGAACGTGCTGCGGAAGATCCGTCGGCAGGTGACCAAGGACTACGTCCTGCACCCGCTGCTGTCCGGGCCCTCGGCGGTCACCACGCTGACCGCCAACCTGACCGCCAACCTGGTCCGCAACCTGTGGACGCACTCGGTCATCATGTGCGGTCACTTCCCCGAAGGCGTACAGACCTACGAGAAGAAATCGATCGACGGCGAAAGCCGCGGCGAGTGGTATCTGCGGCAGATGCTCGGGTCGGCCAACATCAGCGGAAACCGGTTGCTGCACTTCATGACCGGCAATCTGTCCTTCCAGATCGAACACCATTTGTTCCCAGACCTGCCGAGCAACCGTTACCAGGAGATCGCACCGAGGATCCAAGACCTGTTCGAACGCTACGGCCTGACCTACGTCAGCGGCCCGATGGTCAAGCAGGTCGGCTCGGCGTGGAAGAAGGTGTTCCGGCTCTCGCTGCCTAACGATGTCCTGCGCAAAGCGACGGCGGCGGTTAAGCCGGCGAGCCTTACCCAGCTCATCTTCCGCCCGGCGGCGGCCCGGGTCGACGCGACCGCGGCGTAGACCCCAACTGCATTCAGGCCTACGGCAACGATGTGGATTGCTAGCGTCCGGTTGACTAAAGAGTGCCGATTTCGCTTGGGTCGGTGGCCCGTTCGGCCCGAGGCGTGATCCGTCAACGGGCAGCGGTGTAGATGCGCGCGTCCCAGCCGGCCAAGTCGAGGCACGTTGACGTCGACGTGACCGGGGTATCAGGGAGGTTGCCGAGCAATAGATCGGCCGCGATCCATTCTCGGCCGATTTCGACGGTCCGAGGATCGCGTCCGCAGTTGGCGATCACAAGGAGTTTCCTGTTCGGGGTGGTTCTGGTGTACGCCCAAATCTGCGGGTCCTCCGCCATCAGCGGCGCGAAGTCGCCGTCCACCAGGATGGGCAATTCGTGGCGGAGGCGGATGAGCGCTTGGTAGTGCGCGAAAACCGTATCCGGTGCATCGATCTGGGCTGCGGCGTTCAGCCAGATGTAGTTGGGGTTGACGAGCAGCCATGGGTCAGCGGTGGTGAATCCGGCGTTCGGTCCCGCGTCCCATTGCATTGGTGTGCGGGCGTTATCGCGGCTGATCTTGGCTAGACCGGCCAGCGCGGCGCCCGCGTCGCCGCCCAGTTCAAGCGCATTCTTGTAGTAGTTCACGGCCTCGACGTCCTTGTGGTCCTGCGGAATCCGGAAGGGGTAGTTCGTCATTCCGAGTTCCTCGCCTTGATAGATGAACGGCGTGCCACGCATGCCGTGCAGAACGGTTGCGAGCGCCTTCGCCGAGGCGGCCCAGTAATCCGGGTCGTCGTCGCCGAACCGGGACACGACGCGAGGCTGGTCGTGGTTGTTCCAGTACAGGCTGTTCCAGCCGATTTCCGCCAACGCCGCCTGCCACCGATGGAGCGATTTCTTCAGGAGGAGCAAGTCGAAACCGAGGTAGTCGAACTTGTTCGTTGGGCTCTGATCGACGAACATGTGCTCGAACTGAAAGACCATGTTCAGCTCACCCCGGGCCGGATCGGTGTAAAGCCGCGCCTGTTCGGGCGTCACGCCCGGCATCTCGCCGACGGTCATGAAGTCGCCGTCGCAGCCGGCGAAGACCTCGCGGGTCATCTCGGCGAGATAGTCATGCACGTGCGGTCCGTCGGCGAACCCCTCGAAGGCGATGACGAAGCGCTGCCCCGGGATCGCCGGTGTGTCGGAGAGCCCCTCGGTCTTGGAAATGAAATTGATGACATCCATGCGGAAGCCGTCGACACCGCGGTCGAGCCACCAAACCATGATGTCGTGGACGGCCTGTCGTACCTGCGGGTTCTCCCAGTTCAGCTCCGGTTGCTTGCGGTCGAACAGGTGCAGGTAGTACTGCTCGGTGGCCTGCTCCCATTCCCACACCGATCCCCCGAAGAATGAGCCCCAATTGTTCGGCTCGGCTCCGTCAGAGGCGTCCCGCCAGATGTACCAATCCCGCTTCGGGTTGTCGCGCGATGATCGCGACTCGACGAACCATGGGTGCTCATCCGAGGTGTGGTTGACGACCAGGTCCATCACCAGCTTCATCCCGAGTTCGTGCACCTTAGCGAGCAGCGCATCGAATTCGGCCAGGGTGCCAAACAGCGGATCGATGTCGCGGTAGTCACTGATGTCGTAGCCGTTGTCGGCTTGGGGTGAACGGTAAATCGGTGACAACCAGATCACGTCGACCCCGAGCGCCCGTAGATAGTCGAGCCGCCCGATGATGCCACCCAGATCACCGAACCCGTCGCCGTTCGAGTCGGCGAAGCTGCGCGGATAGATCTGGTAGACGACAACAGACTTCCACCACGCAGCATCGCGTCGGCCGCCCAGATTCATTTCCGATTGCCAATAACGTCGCGGTACACCTCTACGTACTTGTCGATCATCGTGGCGACTGTGAAGCGCTCGGCGGCGAGCCCGGCGATTTTGCGCCGGTCGAGCTCGCCAGCTGCAGCGACCGCGGCCACCGCCGAATCGATGTCGTCGACGAGAAAGCCGGTCACTCCGTGAGCGATGAGTTCGCCCATCGAGCCTCTCGAGTTGGCGATGACCGGTGTGCCACAGGCCATCGCCTCGACGACGCTATAGCCGAACGGCTCGTCGAAGTCGATCAGGTGAAGCAGCGCGTGTACACCCGCGAGTACTTCGGCGCGCGCGCCGACGTCGACGACGCCGAGGTAGCGCACCTGCTTGCCGTCGACGTGCGGCGCGACCTCGTTGCGGAAGTACTCCTCGTCTTGGATGATCCCGGCGATGTCGAGCCGGCGGCCACATCGGCGGGCGACCTCGATCGCGTCGGCGGTGCCCTTGTCGGGGTGGATCCGTCCGAAGAACAGCAGATGCTCGCCGGGACTCGGATGGACCGCGAACCCGTTGATATCGATGCCATGGTGGATGGTGGCGGCGTAGTGCAGATTCGGGTGTCGATCGGCGTCGCTGATCGACACGTACGCGGTAGTGCTGTCGTAGCGCTCGTAGACAGGAATGATCCGATCGGACGAGAACCCGTGGATCGTGGTGACTACCGGTGTGGTGACGAGATCGCTGTACGTGAGTGGCAGGAAGTCGAACCCGTTGTGGATGACGTCGAACTCGCCAGCGCGCTCGAACACCGAGGCGATGTGCAGGCACTCTGCGACCTTGGCGTCGATCGCCGCATCCTCAGACCACCCGCACGGCGCGGTTGCGTGCAGGCTGGCCGTGGTTATCGAGTCTGCGGTGGCGAACAGCGTGACGTGATGGCCGGCGGCCACCAGCCCTTCGGTGAGCAACGAGGCGAACTGCTCCCACGGGCCGTAGTGACGAGGCGGTGTCCGCCATGCGATCGGCGCCAGCACGGCGACTCGGATCGGGCCGTCAGCCGCGCCTTGGATGGGAATGTGCTCAGGCTACCCGGGCCGAATCTCGCGCCCCAGCCAGCGGGGAGACCAGCCGCACGCCGCGACGCGACCTGCGGATATAACGATTGGTGCTGTTGGCATCAACACCGCCAGGTGGTGTCCAGCTCCCCACTCAGGCTCGCAGCCAGACTCTTGGTGAACTCGAGCGCAGCTGCACTCCAACCGACGATGGAAGGCAACCCAATGACGGACGGCCAAACCACCACGCACGCGGAACTTTTCGACCTGACAGGCAAATCCGCCGTCGTCACCGGCGGCACAAGGGGCATCGGCATGATGATGGCCCGCGGTCTGCTGCAGGCAGGCGCGCACGTCGTCATCAGCTCCCGCAAGACCGATGCGTGCGCGCAGGCCCAGGACCACCTGTCCGAGTTCGGTGAGGTGCGAGCCATTCCCGCAGACCTTTCCCTGCACGACGAATGCCGGCGCCTCGCCGACCTCGTCACCTTCGACTCCGACGGACTCCACATCCTCGTCAACAACGCCGGCGCTACGTGGGGCGAGCCGCTGGCGAGCTTCCCGGACTCGGCGTGGGACAAGGTGCTCGACGTCAACCTCAAGTCGCCCTTTTGGCTCGTTCAGGCGCTGCTGCCCGCGCTCCGGCAGGTGGGCACGGCCGACGACCCGGCACGGATCATCAACGTCGGACGCATCGACGCCATCCACGTCAGTCAACTGCCCGTGTACTCCTACGCCAGCAGCAAGGCGGCGCTGCATCAGCTGACTCGGGTGCTCGCGCGCGAGCTGGGGCCGCAGCACATCACCGTGACCGCGGTAGCGCCGGGACCGTTCCGCTCGAACATGATGGCGGCGACGCTCGATGCCTTCGGCGACTCGATCGCGGCATCGTCTCCGCTCGGTCGTATCGGACGCGACGCTGACATGGCCGGTATCGCAGTGTTCCTTGCCAGCCGCGCGGGCTCCTACCTCACCGGGACGATCATCCCGGTCGACGGCGGCATCGCGACAACTGCCGCTGGGACCTCGAACTAGGCCGTCACGCCTGGCTGATCGCGCTATCAACGCAGCGACTCTTTTTCCGCCGTGACCATCAGCGAGCAGCGAGATGGCGTCGACCTCACCAGCCTCGACCAGCCGCTGCCATTGCGTCTTAGGTAGCTGGCGATATCATCGCGCCGTGTACGAGTCGCCGGCGCCACGTGGACGCGGCGCACAGCGGTCTGTTTCACGGCGCGAAGCCCTCAAATATGCAGTCTCCGCACCGGTTTTAGTGAGCCTAGGGACCGTGGCTGCGACACTCGACGCGCAGAAGGCATCAGCTGCCAACATGAGGCTGATCGATTTTGCGGAGCGGTTGGTCCCGTCGGATCAGATCAAATCGGCGGGCTATGACGGGGTACTCGTCTATGTGTCCGAGTTACGGCCGGGCGCAGACTTCGATTTCAAGCCCGTCACCCGCGAGTATGCGGATGCGCTACGCGCGGCGGGTCTTCACGTCGTCAGCTGCTATCAGTACGGAAAACCCGGTTGGCCGACGCCGTCGGACTTCACCCGCGGGTACGAGGGCGGCGTAGCAGACGCTCAGACAGCTCTGCGGCTGCACGCCGCTGCCGGGGGCCCGGATTCGGCGCCGATCTTCTTCAGTGTCGATGAGGATATCGACCTCAACACCTGGAACAGCATCGCTGTCGAGTGGTTTCGAGGAATCAACTCGGTACTGGCCGTCAACCGCACCGGCATCTACGGGCACGCCAAAGCGTGTGGATGGGCTATCCGGGACGGTGTAATCGGGCGCTCGACCACTGCGGGACACGGGTGGGCATGGCAGACGAGGGCGTGGTCTGGTGGTGAGCGCGAGCCCGCGGCCGTGCTTTATCAGTATGTGGTCGTCGGCGCGTCCGACCCGGGTGCCCTCCTGGGCGGTACCCACGTGGATGTGGACGAGGTTCTTGCGGCCGATTTCGGGCAGTGGGACCTTGAGAGATAGATGCCCTGTCGGCTGCGGAGCCTGACACCATCGCCCCAAAGAGAAAGGGCCGCATTTTCTGCGGCCCTTTCCAGTGGAGCTGCCGGGAATCGAACCCGGGTCCTACGGCATTCCCTCAAGGCTTCTCCGTGCGCAGTCCGCTATGCCTCTACTCGGATCTCCTGATCGCGCGAACAAGTCAGGATGACGATCCCAGTCGCTGTGGGTGTCCCGATGAGTCCCGCGACCGAACTCATCGGTGGATCCCTCTAGCTGATGCCAGGGTCCGGGCCGAGGGCTCTCCCGGTCTGACAGACCAGCCGTCGCTTAGGCAGCGAGGGCGTAGTCGCGCTGATTGGAATCGGCGCTTAATTGGTTGCAATGACGCTTACGGTGGTCTCTTGCCTGCACCGGCACGCTTCCCTTGATTCGATGCGCGAAGTCGAAACCGTTCAGCCCCTCGCATACCCGCCGAACTTCGGCGAGACATTACATGTTACAGGTGCTACAACAACCGGCCGAGGGGTTTTTATTCTCGACGGCATACCTGCAGTTCAGATCACAAAATTGAGGTGCTCGACGATGCGCCGGCCGACCCCCTCGTCGCCCCGATACTCGACGGCGCCAATGTGCCGATCGGCGGAGGTTCGGCCGCCGGCCAACCGGGTGAACAGCAGCCCGTCCAGCCGAATCGTGACCGTCGGCACCGAGGCCGCTCCGGCGGGGCCGAAGTCGTCGACGACCCGCCCGCGGCCGTCGACCGCCACGTTCACGATGCGGGCCAGCGGCCCGGTCAGCTCGAACCTGACCTGGGACGCATCGGGAGCGCCGCCGAGCTTGCCGACCACGAAGCCCAGGCTGGTGACGATTTCGTCGAGGGCCAGCCGCGCCGTAGGCCCGAGCAGTTCATTCTCGGCCGGAGGCCGTCGCAGGCCCTCGCGGATGTCCTGTTCGTGCATCCAGCAGTCGAAGATGCGCACCCGCATGAACCGCCCGTAGCTGTCGGGGCCGGCCGGTGTCGGGGTCACGGCGTCCCAGTCCGCCTCGCTCATATCGACCAGCAGCTTGCGGCGATCGTTGGTCACCGCACGGAACCGGTCCAGCAGGTCCGCGCCGGCACCGCCGCGAAGGTCGCGCACCCAGCACTCGTTCAGCACGCCGATGCCGTTGCGCACGTGGCTCAAGGTCGACACGTCGGTGTCGGGCTCGGGTGTCGGGACCCCGAGCAGCATCGACTCGGTGCCGACGATATGCGCCACCACGTCATAGACACACCACCCGGGCAGTGGCGTCGGCACGTGCCATGCCTCGTCGGGCAATCCGGTGAGCAGCGCGTCGAGGGCATCCCAGGAATCGAACAGACCGGCCAGCACCTCGGACTTGTCAAGCAGGGTGCGGGGACGAGCATCAGCGCTGGACACGCGAGAATGCTAGACGTGAGCTCGCGGGGCTGGGTCTTATTCGCTGCGATGAGCATCATCTGGGGCATCCCCTATCTGCTGATCAAGGTGGCCGTCGAAGGTGTGTCAGCACCCGTGCTGGTGTTCGCCCGGACCGCGGTCGGCGCGGCGGTGTTGCTGCCACTGGCGGTGTCGCGCAAACCCTGGGCGATTCTCCGCCGTCATTGGAAGCCGCTGCTGGTGTTCGCCTTCTTCGAGATCATGGCCGCGTGGCTGCTGCTCTCTGATGCCGAACGCCACCTCAGCAGTTCACTGACCGGCCTGCTCATTGCCGCCGCACCGATCATCGCCGCGGTACTCGGCCGCTTGATCGGCGCCGAACAGCGTCTGGGTCTCTCGCGCATCATCGGTCTCGGCATCGGATTCGCCGGGGTGGCAACGCTCGCGGGTCCAGGAATCGCGGGCGGGACGGTGTGGCCGATTGTCGAAGTGTTGCTGACCGCAACGTGTTACGCGATCGCGCCGCTGGTCGCCGCCCGATACCTGGGCGACGTGCCGGCCCTGCCGATGACCGCCGCGTGCCTCGGATTCGCCGCGCTGATCTACGCCGTCCCGGCGGCGGCGACCTGGCCGGCGGAAATGCCCTCCGCCCGTGTGCTGTTGGCGCTGGCCGGGCTGGCGGTGATCTGCACCGCGTTGGCGTTCATCGTGTTTTTCGCCCTCATCCGCGAGGTCGGCGCGGCGCGAGCCCTGGTCTTCACCTACGTCAACCCGGCCGTGGCTCTCGCGGCCGGGGTGATCGTCCTGGGAGAAACCGTCACTGCGGCCAACGTCGTCGCGCTCGCACTCATCGTCGCCGGCTCGGCACTGGCCACCCGACGGTCTGAGCGCGATGCCGCCGCCGACGCGGCGTGCGCGGAGCGATGAGTTCCGGCGCGCCCGCCGGTCCATACGTGCATGAACGACGAAACCCTCAGCGTGAGCACGACGATCAACTCCCCCGCCGAAACCGTGTTCGCGGTCCTGTCGGACCCATCCAGTCACGCCGCGATCGACGGCACGGGCTGGGTCCGAGACGCTGTCGACGGGCAGCGGCTGACCACAGTGGGCCAGATCTTCCGGATAGCGATGTACCACGACAACCACCCCGACAAGAACTATGAGATGGCCAACAGAGTCCAGCTGCTCGACCCGCCGCACGCCATCGCCTGGGAGCCGGGCCAAGACGCAGGCGGCGGCGACCTAAGGTTCGGTGGCTGGGTCTGGCGCTACGACCTGACGCCGATCAGCGACTCCGAGACGTCGGTCCAGCTCTCCTACGACTGGTCGGCGGTGCCCCAGCATCTTCGAGACCACATCCAGTTCCCGCCGTTTCACCCCGACCACCTGACCAACTCGCTGAAACACCTGGCCGAGATAAGTGCCGAGAACACGTAACTAGCCGGCGGCAATCATCGCCACCGCGACCAGCGCCACAACCATCCCGACCACCTGCCAGCGGGTGACCCGCTCCCGCAGCACCACCATCGCCAGCAGCACGGTCGCCGCGGGGTACAGCGACATCAGCACGCTGGCCAGTGACAGCAGCGAGGCCTGCAACGCCAGCAGCATCGCGACGTTGGCGGCGGTGTCCAGCAGCGCCGCGAGCACCGCGAGTCGCAGCGGCGTGCCGGCAGGCGGCCGCAGATTCCCGCTCAGCGCGGCGATGACGACCACCAGCAGACTGGCCGACACACGGGCGAAGAACAACGGCCACAGCTTGGCCTCCACCGGCGCCTGATGGATCAGGACGAAGTTCAGCCCGAACGCCAGGCCGGACCCGACGGTCAACCAGGCGACCTTGGTGGTGAACCTGTGCGGCTTGATGTCCTCATCACGTGCTTCGCGGCTGACCAGCGCCACCGCCAGCAACGCCAGCACCACACCGACCGCGGCGACCGCCCCGGGCCGCTCCCCCAGGGCCAGGCCGACTCCGAGTGGCACCCCGGCGACCAGCACCGCCGTCAGCGGCGACACCACCGAAATGGGGCCCGACCCGAGCGCGGCGTAGAACCACCACACGCCGAACGCCTGCGAGATGCCGCACAGCCCGCCCCACAGCACGGCGCCGCCGGAGATGTCGCCGCCGACGATCGCGGCGAGGCCGCCGAGCAGCACCATCGCGATCGGGTAGGACACCAGCACGACCCGCAGGGCCGGGACGCGCCGCGACGCGATGCCGCCGACGAAGTCGCTGACGCCGTAGCCCAGTGCCGAAGCCAGGGCCAGGGCAGCCCCAAACGTCGAGCCGATCAGCTCATGCCCTTGGCCCGGCGGCCGAGTTCGCGAGTCACCTCACGCGCAGCGTCGCGTTTGGCCATGTCCTGCCGCTTGTCGTGCGCCTGCTTGCCTCGGGCCAGCGCCAGTTCGACTTTGACCTTGCCGTCGGAGAAGTACAGCGACAGCGGAACCAACGTCAGGTTGCCGTCCCGGATCTTTCCGATGAGGTTGTCGATCTGGCTGCGGTGCAGCAGCAGCTTGCGGTTTCGGCGAGGGGCGTGGTTGGTCCAGCTGCCGTGGTGATACTCCGGGATGTGCAGGTTACGCAGCCAGACCTCGCCGTCGTCGACCGTCGCGAAGGCGTCGGCCAGTGACGCCTGGCCGTCCCGCAGGCTCTTGACCTCGGTGCCGACCAACGCCACCCCGGCCTCGAACACCTCGAGGATCGAATAGTTGTGCCGCGCCTTGCGGTTGCTGGCCACGATCTGGCGACCGGGTTCGGCCTTTTTCGCCATCGCTACCGCCGCACATACAGGCGCAGGGTGGCGTACGCGGTCACACCGGCCATCACCAGCGCCACGAAGATCAGGATCGGGGCGATGTAGAGGATGTCCGCATAGTCGATCCTGGCTATCAGGTTGGCTTGGTAGAACTGGTTGAGCGCGTTCTCCAAGAACAGCGCCCGCACCACGATCAGGCCGCCGATCGCGATGAGCACACCGGCGAGCGCGGCCACCATCGCCTCCAGCAGGAACGGCAGCTGCGTGTACCAGCGGCTGGCGCCCACCAGTCGCATGATGCCCACCTCCGTGCGCCTGGTGTAGGCGGCAACTTGAACCATGTTGGCAATCAACAGGACTGCCCCGATCGCCTGCACAAGGGCGACCGCGAACGCGGCGTTGCTCAACCCGTCGAGAACCGCGAACAGCCGATCTATCAGGTCCTTCTGGTTGAGCACATTGAGCACACCGGGCTTGCCGGCAATCGACTGGTCGAAGTCCTTGTGCTGCTCGGGATTGTCGAGTTTGACGATGAACGACGCCGGGAACGAATCCTTACCCGCAACGTCCTTGTACTGCGGGAACTTTCGGATCGCGTCGTTATAGGCATCGTCGCGGTTGAGGAAGCGCACTGACTTGACGTCGTCGCGGCCCTCGATCTGCGACCGCAGCGCCTTGCACGGATCGGCGTCGCAGGTCGGGTCGTTGGCGGAGACGTCGTTGGTCAGGAACACCTGGGTCTCGACCCGGTCGAGGTAGATGTTGCGCGAGTTGTCGGCGAGCCGGACCACCAGCAGACCACCGCCGAACAGCCCGATGGAGATGGCCGTCGTCAGGATCATCGCGACCGTCATGGTGACGTTGCGACGAAGCCCGGTCAGAACCTCGTTGAGCAGGAAGCCAAAACGCACTATCGATCCATTCCGTAGACGCCGCGCTGTTCGTCGCGGACGAGCCTGCCCAGCTCCAGCTCCACGACACGCTGACGCATCGAGTC
>JAOPVX010000225.1 GCA_025965975.1 Mycobacterium sp.
AGCCCCATCGCGGCAACGCTCTCGGCGACGCGACGCGGTTCGTCACGGTCGAGTTCAGCCGGCTTGCCGGTGTCGATCTGGCAGAAGTCGCAGCGGCGGGTGCACTGCTCGCCGCCGATCAGGAAGGTCGCCTCGCGGTCCTCCCAGCACTCGAAGATGTTCGGGCAGCCGGCTTCCTCGCAGACGGTGTGCAGACCCTCGCGCCGGACCAGCGCCTTGAGTTCCTTGTATTCCGGGCCCATCTTGGCGCGGGTCTTGATCCACGGCGGCTTGCGCTCGATCGGCGTCTCGGCATTGCGAACCTCGAGACGCAGGAGTTTGCGACCGTGCGGATTAACGGTCACCGTATCGATCCTAGCGTGCAGGTTTGGCGGGTTCGGCCACAATACTCGACTAGTATCTGCGTGCGCACGCAAGTATACTACGCTAGCGGCAAGGTAAATGATTGGGTCATTGGGGACAGAATCGGTGACCACGGCGTAAGGGAAGAATCCATGTCCGACGACAACGTCTTGCTCGCGTCTGTGGCCGCTAGCCATCGAGGGGTGCTAGCCACTATCCGACGCGACTCCCGTCCGCAGTTGTCAAACGTCGTGCACGCCTTCGACCCATCGACCAAGCTGATCCGCATCTCAACCACCGCAGATCGGGCCAAGACGCACAACCTCACACGCGACCCCCGAGCCACCTATTACGTCGCGGGTTCGGACTCTTGGAAGTTCACTGTCGCCGACACGACGGCTGAGCTCAGCCCGGTCGCGCAGACTGTTGCCGACGCGGTCGTCAACGAACTCGTCGAGGTGTATCGCAGCATCAGCGGCGAGCACTCTGATTGGGATGAGTATCGGGCCGCGATGGTGGAAGAAAAGCGGTTAGTGATCCGCTTGCACGTCGTGCGCGTGTACGGACAGTAGTGACTGAACTACTCGTCAACTGTCACAAGGCGCAGGTCCGGGTACAGCGAGTCAGGTCGCTGTCGTGGTTGATCATTTCGCGGACCAGCGGAATGACTTCGGTGCCGTAAAGCTCGATGCAGCGCATCATGTTCTGGTGTGACAGCGGGCCGGCACTGTATTTCATGTCGAACCGGGCCACGCCGAGAGCCGTTACGGTCTCGGCAATCCGTCGTGCGACGGTCTGGGGCGAGCCGACGTACAGAGAGCCATCAGCGGTCTCGTGATCAAACTCCGCGCGCTGCATCGGCGGCCAGTGCCTGTCCCTTCCGATGCGGTCGCGCATCACCTTGTAGGCGGGCCAGAACTCATCGCGCGCCTTCTCATCTGTTGCCGCGACATAGCCGGGTGAATGCATGCCGACGGGTTGCGGCGGCTTGTCCAGTGTCTGGTATGCGCGCAAATGCAGATCGATGTAGGGCAAGAATCGCTTCGGATCGCCGCCGATAATGGCGAGCATCAAGGGGAGGTCGTAATGGGCAGCGCGGACTACGGATTCCGCACTGCCGCCGACCCCGATCCAGGTCTCGAGTGGGCCGTGCTCGACCGGCGGGAAGACGCCTTGGTTGATCAACGGTGGGCGTAATTGCCCCTGCCAGGTGACGGGCTGCTGCTTCAAAAGCGCGGCGAACAGATCGAGCTTCTCGTCGAACAGCTCTTCATATTGGTCGAGCGGAAAGCCGAAAAGGCCGAAGGATTCGGTGAACGAGCCTCGGCCGAGGATGACCTCGGCACGTGCGTTCGAAGCTGCATCGAGTGTGGCGAAGCGTTCAAAAACGCGAATGGGATCGTCCGTACTCAAGACGGTGGTGGCCGAACCGAGCCGGATTCGTTTGGTGCGCGATGCGATCGCCGCCAGCACGATCTCCGGTGCAGACACGGCGAAATCCCCGCGATGATGTTCGCCGACTCCGATGAAGTCGACGCCCACTTCGTCGGCCAGCACCGCCTGGTCAACGAGATTCCTGATCACGACGGCGTGCGGAAGCAGTACGCCATCGACATCGGCAGTGACGTCGCCAAAGGTGTGCAGTCCCATATCAAGTTGGGTGGTCATGTGTCCGCAGCGCCGTGCTCAGCCGGGACTCGCTCGCCTTCGGGCGCCGGCCCCGGTGGCGTCCCTTCTCCGAATGGACGACCCCCCAATGCCTCTCGGCCATGCGGAGAGTGCCAATTGTTGAGATCGGGGCCCTTCGGCACAATCCGGGTCGGGTTGAGGTCCGTGTGCACGATGTAGTAGTGCTGCTTGATCTGCACGAAGTCAATGGTGTCGCCGAAGCCGGGCGTCTGGAACAGATCCCGGGCATAGGCCCACAACACCGGCATCTCCGACAGCTTGTGTCGATTGCATTTGAAGTGGCCGTGGTAGACGGAGTCGAAGCGGGCCAGCGTGGTGAACAGCCGGACATCGGCCTCGGTGATGGAGTCGCCGACGACATAGCGCTGATTCGCCAGTCGGTCGGACAACCAGTCCAGCGCGATGAACAGCCGGTCGTAGGCCACATCGTAGGCCCCTTGTGACCCGGCGAAACCGCACCGGTAAACGCCGTCGTTGATGTCGACGTAGATGCGCGCGGCGACATCGTTGATCTCATCGCGCAGGTGCTCGGGGTACAGCTGAGGTGCTCCAGTGCGGTGGTAGGCCGCCCATTCGGTGGACAGATCCAGCGTCATCTGGGCAAAGTCATTGGTCACCACCTTGCCCGTTGGCACCTCGACGATCGCTGGCACCGTGATGCCCCTGGGATAGTTCGGGATACGCGCGAAGTACGCGTCCTGCAGTCGCGGGATCTTGAGCACGGGGTCCACCCCGCCGGGGTCGAGGTCAAAGGTCCAACTGCGCCTGTCATGCGTGGGACCGCAGAACCCGATCGACAGGGCATCCTCCAGACCCAGCAGCCGACGCACAATCATCGCGCGATTGGCCCACGGGCAGGCTCGCGCGACGATCAGTCGATAGCGGCCGCGTTCGACGGGATACCCGTCGCGGCCATCGGCCGTGATGCGGGTCGTGATGTACTTCGTGTCACGATCAAACTCGCCGCCCGTGGACACATAGGCGTCGTCGTCCTCGTCGTTTGGGCGTTTGAACGAAGCGCCGCTTTGCGTTGCTTTGCGTCCGGCGACGGCTGGTTTGCCATAGGTCAGGGTTCTGCTCCGCCGCTGATTGCGCGCGTTTCCGTACGGTGCGTTCATAAGACAGGGCGTGCCGCGACCTGATCGCGGTCGTCGTCGGTCTGCAGGATGCCGCCGAACGCCACAGGTGCCGTACGTTTGCGGGTGAAGGTGAAGTGCCACGCTCTGCGCGGCAGGTAGAGCCTCAGCTCGATCGCAGAACCGTCATCGCCACCACGCCTCCTGCACGCGGTAGGAGGCCGTCGATCGCCAACTTCCGATGGACAGTGGCGAGTTCGATCCCCCTTTCGTCCCGCGATGCGTTCATCCGGGGTCTGCCAATGAGCGGGTCCCATCGCGCCTCCCTACAGTTGCCGCGTCGCAGATGCCTCTGCGTGCGCAAGCAAGTATATAATGGCATCGCACTCTCGACCAAACGGGTAGCCGCACGGCGATATTTGCCTATGCCCACCGTGGTAATCCATTGAGCCCGAAGGGACAGCAGTGGCCAGACACCATCTGAACCGTACTGTCGCCCATGACGTCGACGCGACGTTCGACGAGCACGCGGTGCGCGTGAACGGTCCCGAGCACGAAGCAGCGGGTGTCAAGGCGGTCATGGTGTCGATGGAGCGCGCGCTGGTCCAGATGGGCCCGACGCGGATGACTGCGGCACTGGCGCGGGTCAACCAACGCCACGGCTTCGACTGTCCGGGGTGTGCATGGCCGGAAGAGCCCGGTGGGCGCAAAATCGCCGAATTCTGTGAAAACGGCGCCAAGGCCGTGGCCGAGGAAGCCACCAAGCGAACGGTCACGCCGGAATTCTTCGCCCGTCACTCCGTGTCGGAGCTGGCGACGCGACCGGAATACTGGCTGTCCCAACAGGGCCGTCTGACACACCCGATGGTGCTGCGGGAGGGTCATGATCATTACGAGCCCATCGACTGGGACGACGCATACCGGTTGATCGCAAAACACCTCAACGGGCTCGACAGCCCCGACGAGGCGGTGTTCTACACGTCGGGCCGCACCAGCAACGAGGCGGCGTTTCTGTACCAGCTGATGGTGCGCAGCTTCGGCACCAATAACATGCCGGACTGCTCCAACATGTGTCACGAGTCCTCGGGCACGGCCCTGTCCAAGTCGATCGGGATCGGCAAAGGCTCGGTGACAGTGCTCGACATCGAGTACGCCGACTGCATACTGATCGCCGGGCAAAACCCCGGCACCAATCACCCGCGCATGCTGTCGGTGCTGGAGAAGGCGAAGGCCAACGGCGCCAAGATCATCGCCGTCAATCCCTTGCCGGAGGCGGGTCTGATGCGCTTCAAGGACCCGCAGAAGGTTCACGGTGTGGTTGGGCACGGGGTCCCGATCGCCGACGAGTTCGCCCAGATCCGCATCGGAGGCGACATGGCACTGTTCGCGGGGCTCGGGAGACTGCTGCTGGAGGCCGACGACAGGGCACCTGGCACGGTCGTCGACCGCGCCTTCGTCGAGGCACACTGCGCGGGATTCGCCGACTACGAACGACGAACCCGCGCGGTCGATTTCGATGCGGTCGTGACCGCCACCGGCGTCGAGCTCACGCAACTCAACCGGATCGCCCAGATGCTCATTTCCTCCGACCGTACGGTGCTGTGCTGGGCGATGGGACTGACGCAACAACGGCACGCGGTCGCGACCATTGGCGAGGCGACCAACCTTCTGTTGCTGCGCGGGATGATGGGCAAGCCGGGCGCAGGTGTGTGCCCGGTTCGCGGACACTCGAACGTCCAGGGCGACCGCACCATGGGGATCTGGGAAAAGATGCCCGAATCGTTTCTCACCGCACTGGACAAACACTTCGGCATCAGCGCTCCGCGTAAACACGGCTACGACACCGTCGAGGCCATCCGCGCCATGCGGGACGGCCGAGCATCCGTTTTTGTCGGCATGGGCGGCAACTTCGTCTCCGCCGCGCCCGACACCCCCGTGACCGAGGCCGCCTTACGGAGGTGCTCGCTTACGGTGCAGATATCGACCAAGCTCAATCGCAGCCACATGGTTCATGGCGCGACCGCCCTCATCCTGCCGACGCTGGGCCGCACGGACCGGGACGTGCAGGCCGGAGTCAAACAGGTTGTTTCGGTCGAGGATTCAATGTCGATGGTCCACCTTTCACGTGGCAGCCTGACACCGCCCAGCGAAGCGCTGCGCAGCGAGGTGGCCATCGTGTGCCAGCTCGCACGCACGCTGCTCGGACCGGACCATGGGGTGCCCTGGCAGCAGTTCATCGGTGACTACGACCGGGTGCGGAACGCCATCGCTGCGGTGGTTCCCGGTTGCACCGACTACAACGCGCGCGTGAGAGCACCCGACGGGTTCCAGTTGCCACACCCGCCCCGCGACGCACGCGAATTCCCTACCCACACCGGCAAAGCCAACTTCTCAGTCGAGCCGCTGGAGTGGGTACCGGTGCCGCCGGGCCGGTTAGTGTTACAGACCCTGCGCAGTCATGACCAGTACAACACCACGATCTATGGTCTCGACGACCGCTACCGTGGCGTACGGGGGGGCCGACGGGTCGTTTTCGTCAATCCCCACGACATCGCCATCATGGGATTGGCGGAGGGCCAGCGGGTGGATCTGGTCTCCGAGTACGCCGATCGCCACGGGCGCGTGCAGGAACGACGAGTCGACGACTTCCTCATCGTGCCCTATCCCACCCCGGTGGGTAACGCCGCGGCCTACTATCCGGAGACCAATCCGCTTGTGCCGCTGGACCATGTCGCCGTCGAGTCCAACACCCCGGTGTCTAAGGCCGTGGTAATCCGTTTGGAACCACGGTAAGGGCCGGCATGGGGAGAGTGACATCGCGGCGACTAGTTAGCCATCTCACGGCGGGAGCGGCGGTGAGGCGCCCGGAGATCGTCGCTGTCGAAGAGCCGCTCGAAATCCGGGTCAACGGCACCGCTATCACCGTGACCATGCGCACCCCGGGATCAGATGTTGAACTCGCTCAAGGGTTCCTGATGACCGAGGGGCTGATCAGGCACCGAAGCGACATTCACAGTGTCCGGTATTGCCGCGGGGCGGGTGACGACGGATTCAACACGTACAACGTTGTCGACGTGACGTTGGCCGCCGGCGTTGAGCTGCCAGCCGTGGACATCACGCGAAACTTCTACATGACCTCGGCGTGCGGGGTTTGTGGGAAGGCGTCGCTAGACGCGGTCCGCGTGGCCAGTATGTACATTCCGGGAGACGATCCCTGCACGGTCGCGGCGACGACACTGGCGACTATGCCTGCCCAACTGCGCAGCGCGCAGAAGGTATTCAAATCCACGGGCGGACTGCACGGAGCCGCGCTGCTGCGCACCGACGGCCGACTGCTGGTGGTGCGCGAGGACGTTGGTCGCCATAACGCCGTCGACAAGGTCATCGGCTGGGCGCTGGAGCATCACGCTGTGCCTCTGACGGGCACGGTGCTGCTGGTCAGCGGGCGGGTGTCGTTCGAACTCACTCAGAAGGCTGTGATGGCCGGCGTTCCGATCCTGGCTGCGGTATCGGCGCCCTCATCGCTGGCCGTAGAGCTCGCCGCCGAGTCTGGCCTCACGTTGGTGGCCTTCCTGCGTGGCGAGTCGATGAACGTCTACACCTGCACGGCCCGAGTCACGCGCTGACAGTTGAACTCGCGTGTGTGGGGCAGGATTCTGCGACTCATCCAGCACGCAAAGGAAAAGTCTCCCGAGTGCAGCGAACCAGTCAGTCCCGAACAAGCTCGACGACCGGGATAACGCGAGTGGTCTTACGTTGATAGTCGGCGAACATCGGAATAGTCTCAGCTATTTTCGCGAAGCGCTCATCGCGTTCAGCTCCGGTCAGCTCTCGTGCTGTCACAGGGATAGTCTCAGAACCGATTTCCACAGTTGTGCGCGGATCGGCGAGCAAGTTGTAGTACCACGCAGGATTGACATCTGAGCCACCGAAGCTTGCAACAACGAAGATTCGATCTCCGTCGGTGAAATAACCGAGGGGATTGACCCGCTCGACACCCGAACTCCGTCCGACATGATGCAGGAGGGCCATCGTGCCTTCCTCGAACACGCCGTCGACTTTCCCGTCGTTTGCCCGGAATTCGTGGATAACGGTCTTGTTGAACGCGACCATGTCCGTGGGGTCTGTGGGGTCCTTAGGAGCAGTCACGTGCCACCCTCTCCAGTGAATTGAAACCTGACACGTCAAGTCTCGCGTGCGATCGCTTGACGTTGAAGCTGCGTGCGCAAGCAAGTATATCGCGGATTCGCACTCTCGACCAAGCAGGTAGCGACACGGTCCAAATTCGCCTTACGTGATGCGATCGCAGGCCTGCGTCGGGCCACGTCCGCATGTACTTGCCTGCGCGTGCAAAAGCTGCGCACTATCGGTGCGCCACACATCGACATTCGAACTCGCGTGGATCGCTGCCCTGCGCGCGGAGGAACGAGGCGGCCGAGGCACGATCCGGCGCTCGGGGTGTCGACTGGTCGCGCGCCAAATACCAGCAGGTTAGATGTCCAAGACAGCTAATGCTTCAATTAGTGGCCGCCCAGAGCACGGCCCGCGTCGACCTCGCTCGGAGCTGACGTCGCATCGCCGATGGCGGCTGACAACAGATTCGACTCGAGGTTGTGCAGCCCGCGTAACAACTGACGCTCTTGGGATGCGGGCATGTCGCCGACCGTGTCGGCCTCGAGTCGGGCCCATAGCTGTTCAACCCGGCCGCGCAGCGCCATCCCCGCGGGAGTCGACTCGACCAGGGTCGCCCGGCCGTCGACAGGATCCGGCCGTCGGCGGACGAAACCGGCCCGCTCCAGGCGCTGCACGGTACGGGTCATCGAGGCTGAATCCGTGTCGAATTCGGCCGCAAGATCGGTCTGCCGTTGTGGGCCGGTGTCCCAGAGATGCATGAGCAACAGTTCATGTCCCGGATGCAGACCCAGTCCCTGCAGCAGCTGCCGGATTCGCATTACGTGCAGGCGGGTGACCCGGATCAGGGCATTACTGACCGGGCCGCCTGATGCCGCCGATGATGACGCGACGCCGGCACGTGCTGCAGAACGGGTAGCCACCCTGACGACAATAACCCTGGCCGGCGGAGATGCGTCGGCACTTGAGGGCATGCCGCTCGGGTTGTGACACTCCTGGAACCTGGATCGCCATAGTCGGAATAAGGTGCCCAAGCCCACAGTTAGCTGTTCTGAACAGGTAAATAGGCGAGCGGATTTTCGGTCGTCCGACAACGAATGGAGTGACCATGAAGGCGATTCAGATGTCCGAGCAGGGCGGTCCCGAGGTGCTGCAGCTCGTCGAGCTGCCGGACCCGCAGCCTGGCCCAGGCGAGGTGCTGATCAAGGTCGACGCGGCGGCGGTCAACTTCTCCGATCTGATGCGCCGCCGCGGCGACGTCTACCCCGTTCCGACGCCGGTGCCGTTCGTACCCGGAGCCGAGGTCGCAGGTACTGTCGCTGCTCTCGGCGACGGGGTTGAGGGTCTGGACGTCGGGACACCGGTCTTCGGCACCGTTGGAGCGGATGCCTCGGGCGGATACGCCGAGTACGCACTGGCCTACGCCCAGAGCCTGATCCCCATTCCGGACGGGTTGGACCGCGACGCCGCGGCGGGGATCGTCGTGTCGGGTCTGGCCGCTACGGTCATGCTCAACGACATCGCGCAGATCTCCGGGGGAGAGACAGTGTTCGTTCCGGCCGCTGCCGGCGGGGTGGGCAGCTACGCCGTCCAGATCGCCAAGGTGCTCGGCGCCGGCACCGTGATCGCGGGGGCCGGGACGGAAGCCAAGCGTGAGATCGCGCTCGCGCTGGGAGCAGACCAGGCGCTGGAGTACCGCGAAAGCGGATGGACCGAGCGGGTTCTCGAGCTGACCGGGGGAAGAGGCGTCGATATCGCACTGGAGATGAACGGGCCGAGTCACCTCGGACAAACCCTGGGCATTCTGGCCCCCTTTGGCCAGCTCATCTCCTATGGCGCCGTGACCGGATCGGTCGAAGGTCTCGACCCGGCCACACTCGTCCCACTGCTCTACGACCCGGCGCCCAGCCAAATCCTGACCGGCTTCAACCTCGGTATCTGGTTCGAGCACCGATCGGCCCGAGCTGTCGCATCCCTACAGAAACTCGTCGGCTGGATCGCATCGGGTCAGGTGCGCACGCCTGCGGTGTTCCCGCTGCCGCTGGCCGACGCCGCCGAAGCCCACCGGCTCCTGGAGACCGGGGCGACCACCGGAAAGGTCGTGCTAAAGCCGTAGCCGATGTCGGCTGGCGGGTGCCGAGGGCCAATTGCGAGGTCGGCAACTAATTCGCTGTTGGGGTTGACGTGACGCACACAACACTCCACACTTACAGTCATGCGCAGTCAGAAACCCACAGAGTCGGTCGTCTGACGTGCTCCCGGTCGCGCGACACGAGGCGATTGTCGAAGCAGTCAGCATCGGCCAGGCGGTCAGCACCGACGAGCTGGTGCACCGGCTGGGCGTGTCCGCGGAAACGGTGCGCCGAGACTTGGCGCTGCTCGAAGAGCGCGGCGCGATCCGGCGAGTGCACGGTGGCGCGGCACCCATTGCGGACCGGCGCGTCGTCGAACCCTCGTTTGGCGAGCGCCGGATCATCCGCCATCAAGCCAAAGCCCAGCTGGCACGGGCGGCAGTGGACTTACTCGAAAACGGGCAGACGATCGTCATCGACATCGGCACCACCGGAGTCGCGGTGGCCCAAGCCATCCCGCGCGGTTTCTCCGGCACGGTGGTGACTCCTTCGTTGCCGGTCGCAGTCGAACTGGCCGACCGGCCCGACGTCGAGGTGCTGGTCGCCGGCGGGCGTGTCCGCGGCGGCGACCTGGCCTGTTCCAATGCCCACACGAAGGCCTTCTTCAGCGACATCTACGCCGACATTGCCTTGCTGGGATCTGGCGGCGTGGACGCGCAGGCGGGACTGACGGACTTCCACCTCGACGAGATCGATGTGCGGCGCACCATCATCGCCAACAGCGCCCGCAGCTACATCCTGGCCGACTCCTCCAAGCTCGATCAGGTCGCGCCCTACCGGGTGTGCGCCCTGGGCGCGGTGGCCGGACTCATCACCGACCAGAACACTTCCCCGGCAGTTGCAGCGGCCATCGAAGAGACGGGAGGTGTGGTCATCTCGGCGCGACCGGCGGCGACCGGTGCCTGAGCATTACGAACTGATGGGTGCGGGCGGCGTTGCACCGCCGCCCGCG
>JAOPVX010000239.1 GCA_025965975.1 Mycobacterium sp.
TGGCGGTCCCGGAGGGCTGGCGGGGGAGTTGGAGTTCGCTCTGGATCTGTTCGATCCGGCTACCGCGGAGTCGATGGTGGCGCGGTTCGAGCGACTGTTGCGCGGACTGCTGGCCGACCCGGACGCCCCGATCAGCGCGCACGATGTGCTGGACCGGGCCGAGCGCCGCACCATCCTGAACGACTGGGCGGGCGGGAAGGCTCAGATCGGTTCTGAGGGTTACGAGCGGTCCACGATCACGGCGGTCTTCGAGGCTCAGGCGGCTAGCACGCCGGACGCTGTGGCGATGACTGATCCCGGTGATCGTGTGGTTGCTCCGAGGTCTCTCACCTATGGGGAGTTGAACGCTCGGGCCAATCGGCTGGCTCGGTTGCTGGTGGAGCGGGGTGTGGGGCCGGAGCGGTTCGTGGCGCTGACGTTGCCGCGTTCGGCGGAGCTCGTGGTGGCGGTTCTGGCGGTGCTGAAGGCGGGGGCGGCGTATGTGCCGGTCGATCCGGACTATCCGCCGGATCGGATCGCGTACATGCTGGGGGATGCGCGGCCGGTTCTTACGGTGACGACGAGCGAGGCCGCGGGTGTGCTGCCGGAGGGTTCGCCCCGGCTGCTGCTGGACGATCCGGACCTGCTCACCGGTCACTCCGGCGCCGACCTCGGCGACGATGAGCGTACGGTTCCGTTGTCTCCGGACCACCCTGCCTATGTCATCTATACCTCGGGGTCGACCGGTAGGCCGAAGGGTGTGGTGGTCCCGCATTCCAATGTGACCCGGTTGATGAGGGCGACCGATCACTGGTTCGGATTCCATGATGCCGACGTGTGGACGTTGTTCCACTCCTATGCCTTCGACTTCTCCGTCTGGGAACTGTGGGGGGCGTTGCTCTACGGCGGTCGGCTGGTGGTCGTCCCTTACTCCGTCTCACGGTCGCCGGAGGACTTCCTGACGCTGCTCGCCGATGAGCGGGTGACGATCCTGAACCAGACGCCGTCGGCGTTCTACGCGCTGATGCGGGCTGATGCCGCCCAACCGCCGGCCGGTGCTGAGCTGGCGCTCAGGTATGTGGTGTTCGGCGGGGAAGCCCTCGAACTCGGGCGCCTCGAGGAGTGGTATTCCCGGCACGCCGAGGATGCTCCGGTGCTGGTGAACATGTACGGGATCACCGAGACCACGGTGCATGTCTCTCATGTTGCTCTCGATCGGGAGATGGCGGCGCGAGGCAGGGGCAGTGAGATCGGGGCCGGGATCCCTGATCTGAAGGTGTACGTGCTAGATGATCGTTTGCAGCCGGTCCCGCCTGGTGTGGTGGGTGAGCTGTATGTGGCGGGTGCGGGTCTGGCCCGGGGTTATCTCAATCGTCCGGGGTTGTCGGCTGAGCGGTTCGTCGCCGATCCGTTCGGGGCCTCGGGTGCTCGGATGTACCGGTCGGGTGATCTGGCCCGATGGCACCGGGACGGGAACCTGGAGTATCTGGGCCGCGCCGATGATCAGGTGAAGATCCGTGGTTTCCGGATCGAGCTGGGGGAGATCGAAGCCGTCCTCGCCCGCCACGGCTCGGTCGCCGATGTGGCGGTGATCGCTCGCGAGGACCGCCCGGGTGACAAGCGGCTTGTCGCCTACGTCGTCCCCGTCCGTTCCGATTCCCCCCGTGATCTCCGCGTCGAGCCGGAGGCACGCCGGCACGCTCTGCCTGCCGACACGGACCGCGAGACCACGGGGGAGGCCGGGGGCGATGGGGGGGAGTTGCGCAGGTTCGTTGGTCGGGATCTGCCGGATTACATGGTTCCGGCTGCGGTGGTCTTTCTTGACGCGCTGCCGTTGACCTCGAATGGAAAGCTGGATCGCAGGGCTCTTCCGGCTCCGGATTTCGCGGTGAACGTCTCGGCGCGGGTGCCCGGAACTCCGCGCGAGGAGACTTTGGCGGGTCTGTTCGCCGAGGTGCTGGGCTTGGAGCGGGTCGGGGTCGGTGACGGGTTCTTCGATCTGGGCGGCGACTCGATCATCGCCATCCAGCTGGTCAGCAGAGCCCGCCAGTGCGGGTTGGTCATCACCCCTCGCGAGGTGTTCCAGCACCAGACCGTCGAGGAACTCGCCGCGATCGCTGTGAACGCCGATGAGGCGGAC
Source organism: Mycobacterium sp. (assembly GCA_025965975.1). Classification (GTDB taxonomy): domain Bacteria; phylum Actinomycetota; class Actinomycetes; order Mycobacteriales; family Mycobacteriaceae; genus Mycobacterium. The sequence goes on from JAOPVX010000239.1 coordinate 2,120, forward strand.
ACGGTGGAGTCCGAACCACCCGGCGCCGGTATCGGCCCGATCCCAACCACACCGATCATGGAGTGGCTGCGCGAGCGTGCGGAGCCGGCCGACGATGCCGTGGATGGGTTCCACCAGAGTGTGCTGCTGCGGGTGCCGGCCGAGCTGGGCGTCGAGAATCTGACGGGTGCGCTCCAGGCCGTACTAGATCATCACGACCTCCTTCGGTTGCGGCTGGATCGCGATGGCGGGGAGTGGCGGCCATCCGTCCAGCCGCCCGGTGCGGTGACGGCCGCCGACCTGGTGAGCCGCGTCGACATCGCGGACCTGAACGCCGACGAACTCGCCAAGGTGATCACCGAGCAGGCGTCCGCCGCCCGGGACCGGCTTCAGCCGGACCAGGGGATCATGGTCCAGCTCGTGTGGCTGGACGCCGGGCCAGAGGTGGCGGGGGCGGCCGCCGGACGGTTGCTGCTCACCCTGCACCACCTGGTGGTGGACGGGGTCTCCTGGCGGATCCTGCTGCCCGACCTGGTCACCGCCTGGGCGGGCATCGCCACCGCGCAACCGGTCGACCTCGCCCCGGTGCCGACCTCGTTCCGGCGTTGGGCACAGCGCCTCGTCGCCGAAGCCTCGGCTCCCCGCCGGGTGGCGGAACTCGACCTGTGGACCGGAATCCTGGACGGGCCCAACCCCAGGATCGGCCGGCGGGCTCTGGATCCAAGGATCGATACGGCGGTTCAGGCCCGTACGCTCCGGCTCGCCCTGCCCGCGGAGGTCACCGAGCCGCTGCTCACAACGGTGCCGAGCGCGTTCCACGCGCGGGTGAACGATGTGCTGCTCACCGGGCTGGCCCTCGCCGCAGGCGGCTGGCGCAGGCGGCGCGGGGGCCGGGGCACCAGCGTGCTACTCGACCTGGAGGCCCACGGACGGGAAGAAATCCTGCCTGGTACGGACCTGTCCCGTACGGCCGGCTGGTTCACCAGCATCTACCCCGTACGGCTCGACCCAGGACCGGCGGACTGGGCCGAGATTCGCTCCGGAGGCGAGGCCGTCGGCACCGCGATCAAGAAGGTCAAGGAGCAACTCCGGGACATCCCGGATAACGGGATCGGCTACGGTCTGCTTCGCCATCTCAACTCCGCCACGGCCGCAGAGCTGGCGGACCTGCCCGTCCCGCAGATCGCCTTCAACTACCTCGGCAGAGTGGCCGCCACTGAGGGAGAGTGGAGCATCGCTCCGGAGACACTGCCCGGCGGCGAGGACCCGCGTCTTCCCATCGCCCATGTGCTGGAGATCAATGTGGTCACTCATGACCGGCCGGAAGGTCCCGAGCTGAGCGCGACCTGGACCTGGCCGGACGGAGTGCTCACCGGCGACGACGTTCAGGAGCTGGCCGAAGCCTGGTTCGAAGGGCTCAGAGGATTGGTCGCCCATGTCGATGGAGGTGTTGAGGACACCGGCGGGTTCACTCCCTCCGACCTTCTCGTCTCGCTCGACCAGAACGAGATCGACAAGCTGCAGGCGGCATGGCGAGGCAAGAACTGATCCTGATCAGAGACTCTCTCTTCGGACGGAGTCCAGGGCGAGGAGGGCGACGTGCAGGGAGGCGCAGGACTCGACGTCATCGAGATCGGTGTCCAGGACCTTCTCGATCCGGCGTAGTCGCTCATAGAACGCGGGCCGGGACAGATGGGCCTGCTGGGCGGCCTCGGCCTTGTTGCGGCCGGTCTCGAGGTAGAGCGAGAGGATCCGGGTGAGGTCACCGGCGCGCTGGGCGTCGTGCTCAAGCAGCGGGCCGAGCTCGCGTTCAACGAAGGTCTGCAATCGCGCGTCGTCGCGGAGCAGGTGCAGCAGACCCCGCAGCCGTAGGTCGGGCAGCCGGTAGAACAGACGGTCGCCACCACCGCGGGCGGCGACGTCGGCGACCTGCTCGGCCTCGAGGAAGGACCGGCGCACGTCCCGGATCGACTCGACCACCGACCCCGCGGCCATGACCGAACTGTCGTCACAGTGCTTGCGGAGGCGTTTGGCCACCTCGCCGAGGCAGTCCTCGGCGCCGGCCCGCGCGGGTAGCGAGGCCAGCACTCCGACCCGGGCCTGCGGCGTGCCCTCATCGAGCAGTCCGACCAGCGCTGCGAGGTTGGCTTCCTTGCACGCCACGGAGGTCGCCTCGGCCAGCTCGGCGAGCCCTTCCGGCAGGGGGCCCGCTGCCGGTGGCGCATAGCCGCGAGGCGGGATATTGCTGCGGGGGCGCACCACGACGCCGAGGAGCCGCCGACCGGACAGCGGCACCCCGAGCGCGCGGGCCCGGGCCGCCGCCTCCTGCGGGTCGGAGTAGGTGTGGGCGAGGATGCCGCTGATGATCGTGCCGTGTGCCTGGCGCTCCATGCTCTCCGCATGCCGGTCCAGCAGCCGCCCCAGTGCCAACGTGGTCGCCGCCCGTTCGATCAGCACGATCTCGCGTGAGGTGGGAAGCGCCATCCCGGTGATGATGAGCCGGCCCCAGTCCTCGCCCCGGGCTCCGACGGTGGTGACCAGCCAGCCGGAGGCCTCGTCGTAGGCGGTGCGTTCCTCTGGCCGCACGGCCCGGGACCGGGTCTCCCATGTGGACAGCAGCTCGGCCGGGTTGGTCCCGGCCGAGTCGGCGGCGAGCACCTGGTGGGCGAGGTTCTCCAGCACGACCGGCCGGGCGGCGATCGCCGCGACCTGGCGGATCACCTCGCCGGGCGCAGCGCCCTCCACCGACAGCTGAGTGAAGATCTCGTGCAGTTCCTCTGAGGCCCGCAGCTCGACCATCTGTTCTTCGAGGATCCGGGCGTGCACCGACTCGGTGACGTCCACGAACACCGTCTCCCGGGCCAGTGCGATGACCGGCAGCCCATGCTCCTCGGCCGCGGTGATCAGCGAGGCCGGCAGCTCGCCGACATAACGGCGGCCCAGCTCGATCACCAGTCCGCTGATCCCGACCCGGGCGAGCTCCTCGACGTAGGCGCGCAGCCGGGACGGCTCGTCGGGCAGTGCGATGCCGGTGGTGAGGACCAGTTCTCCGCCACGCAGCAGATGCGCGATGTCGGTCACTTCGGCGACGTGCACCCAGCGGACCCGGGTATCAAGGCGGTCCGCACCGGCGACCACGCGTGGCTGACCACGCCGGACCGGGTCGAGTTGGAGTACGTCGGCGAGAGTAGGAAGCATTTGACGCAATCCTATGCCATCACACTGTCAGCGCCGAGCTTTGATCGTTTACATGATGCTCAACGATGTGGCGGCTCAACGGGTGCCCAGCGGGTACAAAAGGCTGGACCGGCAGGCTGGACGGGCAGGCTGGACGGACCTGAAGGAGGCGCTCATGGCACTGCTCGACGAGGAGACGATCGCACGGGAGCTTACCGAGACGCCGGGCTGGGAGCGGTCCGGGGACTCCATCGTGACCACGGTCGTGCTCGCGGATTTCAAGGACGCGATGGTCTTCGTCAACAGGATCGCGGAGCTCGCCGAGGCCGCCGACCATCACCCCGACATCACCATCCGGTGGAACAAGGTCACTCTGACCCTGTCGACTCACTCCGCCGGTGGCCTGACCGAGAAGGACTTCGATCTGGCCCGCCAGGTCAGCGCGCTCTGACCGGCTCGACCGGACTCGTACCCGGATGCGGCAGCATGGCGAGGGGCCGACCGCGGCCCCGGCACTGTGTCATGGATATGACCACGGAACCGACATGATGTAGCTGGTGGAGGAGGCTCGCGAAGGGAAGACTTGCACCATGTCGGACCTTCTTGCACGCCACCGCGCAGTCATCCCCAACTGGGTGGCCCTCTACTATGACGAGCCCATTGAGATCGTGAGCGGCAAGGGCAACCGTGTAACGGACGCCGAGGGCAACACCTACCTCGACTTCTTCGCGGGCATCCTCACCAACATGATCGGGTACGACGTCCCCGAGGTGCGGGAGGCCGTCGAACGGCAGCTCGCCACCGGCGTCGTGCACACATCGACGGTGTATCTCCTGCGAGGCCAGATCGAGCTGGCAGAGAAGATCGCCAAGCTGTCCGGGATCAAGGACGCCAAGGTCTTCTTCACCAACTCCGGTACCGAGGCCAACGAGACGGCCCTGCTGCTCGCGACCTACGCACGCAAGACCGACCAGGTGCTCGCCATGCGGCAGAGCTACCACGGCCGGTCCTTCGGAGCCATCGGCGTGACCAGCAACCGGAGCTGGAAGAACAACTCCTACTCGCCGCTCAACGTGCACTTCCTGCACGGCGCCGACCGGCATCTGCCCCAGTTCGCGCGGCTGTCCGACTCCGACTACATCAAGGTGTGTGTCGAGGACCTGCGGCACGTGCTGGCCACCGCCACCGGCGGCGACGTGGCGGCCTTGATCGCCGAGCCGATTCAGGGCGTCGGCGGCTTCACTATGGCACCCGACGGGCTGTTCGCCGCGTACAAGGACGTCCTCGACGAGGAGGGCATCCTGTTCATCTCCGATGAGGTGCAGACCGGCTGGGGCCGTACAGGCCAGAGCTTCTTCGGCATCCAGAACCACGGCATGACGCCGGACATGATGACCTTCGCCAAGGGCCTCGGTAACGGTTTCGCGGTAGGTGGCGTCGTCGCCCGGGGTGACCTGCTGGACGCACTGCACGCGGTCGGCCTCGCCACCTTCGGCGGCAACCCGATCTCCATGGCGGCGGCCAACGCCACCCTGGACTATGTCCTCGACCACGATCTCCAGGCCAACGCGGCCAGGACGGGATCGCTGATCATCAACGGTCTGCGCGAGGCCTCCGGCCGGCTGCCGATCGTGGGTGACGTGCGTGGCAAGGGCCTGATGTTCGCCGTCGAACTGGTCGACCCGGCCACCGGCGCGCCGAGCCCCGCGCTCGCCACCCGCATGATGGAGGAGACCAAGAAGCGTGGTCTGCTCGGTGGTAAGGGCGGCCTCTACGGCAACGTCATGCGGATGGCCCCGCCGCTCACCCTGACCGAGGCGGAGGCCAAGGAAGGCCTCGACATCCTGATCGGCGCCCTGGAAGCGACCAACGAGGCCGTCGAGCCGGAGGCGCGCGCATGAGCACTGTCACGGGCAAGCACGTCACCCACTGGATCAACGGCAAGCCCTATGACGGCCAGGCGGAGCGGCAGGGGAACATCTACGACCCCTCGACCGGCCAGATCACCGGCCGGGTGGATTTCGCCGCCCCCGCTGATGTGGACGCGGCCGTCGCGGCCGCCAAGGCGGCCTTTCCGGCCTGGCGGGACACCTCGCTGTCCAAGCGGGCCGGCATCCTGTTCCGGTTCAGAGAGCTGCTGAACACCCACAAGGGCGAGATCGCCAAACTCATCAGCGCCGAGCACGGCAAGGTCGAGTCCGACGCCGCCGGTGAGGTGGCCCGCGGTCTGGAGGTCGCGGAGTTCGCCTGCGGCATCCCGCACCTGCTCAAGGGCGGCTTCTCCGAGAACGTCTCCTCCCGGGTCGACGCCTACTCGATCCTGCAGCCGCTCGGCGTGGTCACCGGCATCACCCCGTTCAACTTCCCGGCCATGGTGCCGATGTGGATGTTCCCGGTGGCGATCGCCTGCGGAAACACCTTCGTGCTCAAGCCGTCCGAGAAGGACCCGTCGGCGTCGATGCGGATCGCCGAGCTGTGGGCCGAGGCCGGGCTGCCCGAGGGCGTCTTCAACGTCGTCCATGGAGACAAGGTCGCCGTCGACGGACTGCTCGAGCACCCGGATGTCAAGGCCGTGAGCTTCGTCGGCTCGACGCCGATCGCCCGCTACATCTACGAGACCGCCGCTCGCAACGGCAAGCGGGTCCAGGCCCTCGGCGGCGCCAAGAATCACATGGTCGTGCTTCCTGACGCCGATCTGGACCTGGCCGCCGACGCCGCCGTGTCCGCGGGCTTCGGCTCCGCGGGTGAGCGCTGCATGGCCATCTCCGTGCTGGTCGCGGTGGAGCCGGTCGGCGACGAGCTCCTGGAAAAGATCAAGGAGCGGGTCGCCGGACTGACGATCGGCCCGGGCCACGATGAACGGTCGGAAATGGGTCCCCTCGTGACCCAGGTGCACCGCGACAAGGTGGTCTCCTACCTTGACAGCGGGGTCGCGCAGGGCGCCACGCTGGCCATCGACGGCAGGGAGACCCCGGTTCTCGGCGCACCGGAGACCGACGGTGGCTTCTGGCTCGGCCCGACCGTCATCGACCATGTGACGGCGGAGATGGACTGCTATCGGGACGAGATCTTCGGCCCGGTGTTGTCGGTGGTCCGCGTCGGCTCTTATGACGAGGCCATGGCGCTGCTCGACGCCAACCCCTATGGCAACGGCACCGCCATCTTCACCAACGACGGCGGTGCGGCCCGGCGGTTCCAGAACGAGGTCGAGGTCGGCATGGTCGGCATCAACGTGCCGATCCCGGTGCCGATGGCCTACTTCAGCTTCGGTGGTTGGAAGGCCTCGCTGTTCGGTGACACGCACGCCCACGGCATGGATGGCGTCCACTTCTTCACCCGCGGCAAGGCCATCACCAGCCGCTGGCTGGATCCCAGCCACGGCGGCATCGAACTCGGCTTCCCACAGAACAAGTAGGCCCGCGCACGCTCGCGAAGGGGACAAAAAGACCGTGATTGAACCCCGGCTCGTCGCCACGGCGTGGAGCAGTGCGGGTGACACCTCGCCAATGTGCAGCCCGGCTACCAGCCCGGTGCCCATCGCCGAACGGGTCACCGCGGTCGCCGATGCCGGTTTCTACGGGCTCGGGCTGGTCGCTGACGATCTTGTTGCGATCCGCGACAGCATCGGGTTCGGCGCTCTGCGCACGCTGATCTCCGACGCGGGGCTGCGTCACGTCGAGATCGAACTGCTTGAGCGGTGGTGGATTCCGCGCGGTGAAGCCGGAAACACGTACGAGGGGCGTGACCTGCTGTTCGAGGCGGCCGACGTGTTGGCACCGGTTCAGATCAAGATCGGCTCCGATAACGGGCCTGCCACGCCGGATCCGCGGGCGCTCGCGGCGCCACTGGGGGATCTTGCCGAGCAGGCCGCCGGACATGGAACGCGGGTCGCAATCGAGACGATGCCCTTCTCGGCCATCGCTACGGTGCCAATGGGTGCCGAAGTCGTCTCTGCGGCAAATCATCCGGCAGCCGGCCTGCTCATCGATGCTTGGCATGTCTTCCGGGCGGGCACCACCCTGGCCGAGGTGCGCGCTGCCCTCCGACCCGCGATGATCTTCGGTGCCGAACTCGACGATGCCAGCGACCATATCGTCGGGACCCTTTTCGAGGACACCGTCCAAAACCGATTGTTCTGTGGCGAGGGCTCTTTCGAGCTGACCGGTCTGGTGGCGCTGCTGCGTGACCTCGGCTTCGACGGACCGTGGGGCGTAGAGATGCTGTCGACGTCATACCGGGCGCTTCCGGTGGCCCAAGCCCTCAAACTCGCTGCCAAGTCGGCGTTGGCGGTGCTCTAGGCGGCGCGCGCGAGCCTGCGCGTATCAGGGGAGATTCGTCGAGAGCAGCGTCAACGGCATGCCGAAGATGGTGCTCAGTTGCACCTCGAGAAGTTCGATGCCGTCTCCATCGCGACGCTGACGAAGCTGAGTGTCCGCGCCGTACCCCCGGGCGAGGTCCTCGCCCGCGTCAGCGTCATCGACGCGCATCACGACGGAGTACACACCGTCGCCTTCGCGAGCCAGAAATTCGGCGACAGGACCAGGATTTCGGTCATCGGGTGCAGTTGGCGTGACAATTTCGACGCCTCCGTCCCAGTCGAGCATTACCTGGAGGCCGACGTCGGTGAGCTCGTGCCTGTGAAACCGGAATCCAAGGGACTCCAAGAACTGCACGGCTGCATCGAGCCGCTCGGGTGCAACGGCGAACACAACGTGATGCATCACTGGCAGCGTGCGTGGCATCGAATCTCGACTCTCGGCCAAGGTGGATATGACGTCTCAAAACATCGTAAGGCCTGCAAGATGTCTGGGAGTGACGGCGAGAGGAGTCGTCCGGTGACGGGAATCGAAGGCAAGGTCGTCGCGATCACTTGGGCAAGCAGCGGGATAGGCAGGCAACCGCGATTCTGCTCGCCCAGCGTGGCGCAAAGTTGGTGCTCGGGGCACGTAATTCGGCCCGTCTGGAGGCGCTGACGGAGCGGATCACCGATGCCGGCGGCCACTACGGGCGCACCGACGTCACCCGCCGGGGCGACCTGACCGAGCTGGTGGCGGTGGCACAGCAGCAGTACGGCAAGCTCGACGCTCTGATCAACAACGCCGGTGTCATGCCGATCTCACTGACGAACTACGCGTGGATGACTGGGAAGCAATGATCGACACCACTCTTAAAGGGGTCCTCGATGGCATCGCCCGCGGCACTGCCCGTTTTCGTCAGCAGGGCTTCGGGCACTTCATCAACACCGCGTCCACCCTCGCGTTCCGTGTCACGCCGAGCCAGTCGGTCTACGCCGGCACCAAAATGGCCGTGCGCGCCATATCCGAAGGCCTACGTCAAGAAGCCGGCGCCGAGCTGCGCGTCAACATCATTCCCCGGACATGACCTCGAGGGAGTTCGCCGACTCGATCACCGACCCTGCGGTCCGAACTCAACTCGAACAGCGCCGGGACTCGATCGCGACACCATCGGATGCGGTTGCCCGGGCCATCGCGTTCGCGATCGAGCAGCCCGCCGACGTTGACGTCGGTGAAATCGTCGTGCGCCCCACGGCGCAAGACTGAGCTCATGCGGTGTGCCCGCGTGTCGATTTCCAGTTAGACATGAATCCAGTGTCAAGGGACATTGAGGATTGCCTGCGGCGGTCATGACTGGTCCGTTACGGCGCACGTCAGGCGAAGCACAGTGCGACCAGAAGGAAGTGCCGGCGCGCAGGTTCACAACGCAGCAGCCGCTCGCCGCCCGCCATCAGCTAGCGGTCAACGCAGGTTTGCCGTGCCGTCGGCGTGCACCGTGACCCGTGCGCCTGCGATCTCCTCACGCGTGCTTGCCACGGCCTCGGCCGCGTCGGTTATCACGGCAAGAGCCCTGGTGCCCGCGGGCGTGCGGACGGCCAAAAACGCCTTCTCGGCCTCGCCGTCACGGGTGAACGGCGCGGTCCACGACTCGACAGTGCCCACCCCCGACCAATCGACCTCGCCGACGCAGGTGGGTTCGGTATCAACCGCGGCTTGCACATCCTCCCAGCGGAATTCGTGCCGTGGCGGGCTGGCGGAATAGACGCCGAAGCTGTGCTTGGTCAGGTAGCCGCCGTTTGCAGTGATCAATCCCATCTGGTCGGGCGCGGCGGCCAACTTCTCCGCCATGGTGGCGATCGAGTGCGACACGTAGTTGTTCCACGGGCCGCCTGCGAATGTCAGGCCGCCGGTCACGGTCAACGGGCGGTCAGCGTCGCCGATCGGCAGCCCGAGTTCACGGGCCGCGATCTGGACCGCCGAAGGGAAACACGAATACACGTCCACCAGATCCATGTCGTCGACGCCCATCCTGGTCAGTTCGAGCACCCTGGCACCAGCGATCCTGATCGCGGGCGACGTGTGCAACTCGGCGCGCTCGCCGACCAGATAAGTGTCGTGTGCGTCGGTGCCAGCATGCGGAAAAACCCAACCGTCGGTGGGGATTTGGAGACTGGCTGCCTTCTCCAGCGACGTTAGGACCAGCGCGGCGCCCTGGTCGACCATGTTGTTGGAGTTCATCAACTTGGTGTACGGCCAGCTGATCATCCGGTTGGCAGGCCCGGGTTGCCAGATCTGTTCGGCCGACACCGGATCCCGGTTCCACGCGTGCGGGTTGCCCTGCGTCACCGCGGCGAACTCGGCCCAGAGTTCACCAATGCGGCGGCGGTGCGCGTCAGGCGTCTCCCCCCTCGCGATCCGCACCGCCTGCTCGAACATCGGATACACATATGCGGGCCGATCGAGCTTGACCCGGATTTGGGCCTCACCAGACATCTGGAACTCGTCATTGGAACCCGGCGCGACCGGCACGGACTCGTCTTGCGCGGTGCCTTCGAGTCGGCGCCCCGCGGCGCGCAACCGGGTGCGGCTACGCCAGGTCTCGGCGCCTGCGATCAGCACCGCGTCGGCCCTGCCTTGCTGAATGTCCAGGCAGGCCTGGTTGACCAGAGACTGCGGCACGTTGCCACCGATGCCGGTGTAACGCGTCGTCGCTTTGTCGGCCCGGATACGCTGCGCGACGAGCAGACCGGGGTCGCGGTAGCGCCACGACAGCAGGTTGACCACCCGCACCGAGTCGACGGCCTCGAGCACTCGCGCTTCGGCAGCCGCGCGGGCGGCGGCCTCCATGAGGTCGACGGGTTCTATGTCGGGACGTTCGTCGCGCTGGTTGACCTGACCGTAGCCGACCAGGACCGGGGTTCTGGGGTCGAGGGCCATGGCGACTACTGCGCCGGTCCGACGCGGTAGATCGACTTCAGATACTGGTAGGCCGCCAGCCCTTCGGGGCCGAGTTCACGGCCCAACCCGCTCGCCTTGACACCGCCGAACGGTGCCGCCATGTCGAGCTGATAGTCGTTGATTCCGATGGTGCCGGTGTGCACCTTCCTGGCGATGTCGGTGGCCCGTGTGGTGTCCGATGACCAGACCGTGCCCGCAAGACCGAACTCGGAGTCGTTCGCGATCTCGATCGCCTCGCTGTCGGAGTCGTACGCAGTAATGGTCAGCACGGGCCCGAAGATTTCCTCCTGCGCGATGCGCGCCGCATTGTCCACGTCGGCGAACACCGTCGGCGATACGTACCAGCCGCGGGGCAGATCGGCGGGAACCGAGCCTCCAGCGACCAGTCTGGCGCCCTCGGATTTGCCGATCTCGACGTAGTTCAGTACGCGCTCGCGCTGCCTGGCGCTGACGAGCGGCCCGATGTGTGTCGACTTGTCAAGTGGGTCACCAACATTCAGCCCGTCTGCTAGGGCTGCGACCGCATCGACGATGTCCTGGTAGCGCGACCGCGGAGCCAGAATGCGTGAGCTCAGGTGACACGTCTGCCCGTTGTTTACAAACGATGCGGAGCGCAGCCCCTTGATCGTGGCGTCCAGATCGGCGTCGTCGAGGATGATCGCTGCGGACTTGCCGCCGAGTTCGAGTGTGACGGGGCGCATCAGGCGTCCACACGCCTCGGCAATGAGCCGCCCGGCGGACGTTGAGCCGGTGAACGCCACCTTATCGACGCCGGGGTGTGAGACCAGGTGCGCGCCCGCGCCTGCGCCACCGGCCACTATATTCAGCACCCCGGGGGGAAGCTGTGCCTCCTGGGCGGCCTCGCCGATGATCATGGCGTCCAAGGCGGTTTCGGGCGCGGCCTTGAGCACCATTGTGCATCCGGCGGCCAGGCCGGGGGCGATCTTCATGACGGCCAGAGCCTGCGGGTAATTCCACGGCGTAATGGCCCCGACCACGCCGAACGGTTCGCGCCGCACGATGGTGTGGCCGATCGTCGCGGGCCGGATCTCCTCGACCTCGGTTCCGCCGATGAGGTCGGCGTAATACCGCAGCAGCGCTGACGGGAACGCGCCGTTGGCAAAGCGGGACAGCCGGATCGGCATGCCGTTCTCCCGCGTGCACAACTCATTGGTGCGCGCCGCGCGTGCCGCCAGGGCGTCAGCGAAACGCGTCAGGACCTCGGCCCGCTCTGCGGCAGGAGCTGCACGCCAACCGTCGAGAGCGCCGCGAGCCGCCGAGACCGCGTCGTCGATCTCAGCTTCCGTTGCCGCCGAACCGTTGCCAAGCGCATCGCCGGTGGCCGCCTCAATGACCGGCGCCGCTTGGCCGGCGATGCGGAACTGCCCGCCGATGAAGAGCCGGGCGTTGGTGAGTGTCGTCATGATGAGCTCCTGGTCTGCTCGTTCGGGTCGGACCAGCTGAACAGCACGCCCGCGGCGATCAGGCGCTCCGTTTCCTCGGCGTCCATGCCGAGCAGCTTGTGGCAGATCTCCCGTGTGTGCTCCCCCGGCATCGGCGCGGGCCGCAGGTCGGCGGCCGGGATGTGACGCGAGGGTGCAGGCCGCGTCTCGGTGGGCATCGGCGCGTCGAACATCGGATGGGACATCTCGCTGAACAGACCGCGGAACACGACCTGCGGATCGTCGAGCACATCGGCCGCGCGGTTCATCGGCGCTGCGGGCACACCGGCTCGTTGGAGCAACCGGGTGACCTCACCCTTATCGCGCGTCGCGGTCCACGACGACACCACATCGGCCAACTCGCGTGGACTCACGGGTAATTGGGTGCGCCCCAGCGCGCCCGCCAGCGCCTCCCGGTCGGCAGCGGAGCGGATCGACACCACACACCATTCGTCGTCGCCGGCACAGGGATGCACGCCGTGAACGGTGTCGGAGCCTTGCACCGGTAGGCCCGCTGCTATGGCCGCCTCAGTGACGTAGGTGACGGCGAGTTGGTCGACGGCGGCCTCAGCCTGCGAGATGTGCACGTGCGCACCGGATCCCGACGCGGTGCGGGCGATCAGCGCCGTCAGCGCCGCGATCGCGGTGATCCGCGCCGCGACATGGTCGGGGAAGACCGTCGTCGCATCGTAGAAACCGTCAAGACCATCGGCGGTCCACAACCGGCTGACACCGGTGGTGGCCCGGACCAGCGGGCCGTATCCCATCCGTTCGCTCCACGGCCCGGTCGCGCCGAAGGCGCTGCTCTCAGCCAACACGATGCGCGGGTTCACGGCGCGCAGCTCGTCGAACGGGAAGCCAAGAGACGCCAGCGTTCCGGGCTTGAAGTTGGCGAACACTGCGTCAGATAGCGCCACCAGACGGCGGAAGATCACCGCACCTTCGGGGTGGCGCAGATCAAGACCGAGGCTGCACTGGTTGCGATGCGTCAGCGCCCACGAGCGGCTCATCGACTGGCCGGGCATTGTCTGCCGCAGACCGTCGGGATACGCCAAGCTCTCGACTTTGATCACCTCGGCGCCCAGGTCGGCGAACAATCTGCCCAGTTCGCCGCCGGCGACGATGACGCCGAGGTCGAGGATGCGCATCCCGTCGAATGGTCTGGCACCGTCCCCGTCGGCGCGCCGTTCCGGTCCGGATCGCGTTGAACCCCACGCCGCATCGTGCGATCCCGCGGTGGGTGCGGCAGTGACCAACCCGGTGCGAAGGCCGTTGATGACGACCGGGCCGGAGGGCACCGCGACACGGGTACCGGCTGCGATTTCGGTATCGGTCAACGCGCCGACGGCACGGAAGTGGGCAGACGCCAGCGCCGCGGTGGGGGTGAGCACCGCCGCGGTAGGCACCCCCCGAGCCTGTCCCTCGGTGACCAGCGACTCCATGGTGCGCGTCGAGAACAGGTCGGCGATGGCGGCGTTGAGTTCCTCGGATGCCGCATACCGCGCCGCAATGGTGTCGAACTTCGGGTCGGAGAACTCTTCGGGTTCACCAAGCCACGCCCGCATACCCCGCCACTGGCGCGGCGACAACAGACAGATCCGGACGAAGCCGTCGCGGCAGCCGAAGGTCGGATAGATCTGCTGATTGCGCGGCCTGCCACGCCACAATTGGGCCGACGCCTTCACCCCGGCGGCGGCCTGGCCTTCAGAGCCGAACGGCGGATCCAGGGACTGCACCACCGCCTCGAACCTGGAGAAGTCGATGTAATCGCCCCTGCCGCAACGCAGTCGGCGATAGTAGGCGACCAGCGCCGCCCACGCCGCCTGCACAGTCGCTGCGCCCGACGCGATGCCGTCGGGCGGAAGCACCGGCGTGCCGGTGGTGGGACCCGACCGCGACAGCACGGTCGACATCGCGCAGAGGACCGGGTCGGTGGCCTGCCAGTGCGCGTACGGGCCGGTGGCGCCGAAGTCGGTGACCAACATCGCAACGAGGTGAACGAACCGGTCGGCCAGTTCTGCACATGAAGTCCCGAACGCCTGCGCGTGGCAGGGGTGGCCGCCGTCGATGAGGATGTCGGCCTCGCGGGCCAGCTGGATGAACCGGTCGCGGTCAGTTGCGCTACCGGCATCCAGGATCGCGCAGCGCTTACCGGCGTTGTGCAACGCGAACGCCACTGAAGCCCCCGCCACCGTCGGGCATGCGACGCGGTCCGCCGTGCCGCTCGGCGATTCGATCTTGAGGACGTCGGCGCCGAGTTCGCCGAGCAGCCTGCTCACCGCGTCGCTGTCAGCGCCGCCGACGTCCATTACCCGCAGCGACGCCAAGGGCCAATGCGCATCAGCCATGGGCGCCGGGTCGCCCGTACACAGCGACGACCACGGTGCGGTCAAGGCTGTTCTCTGACCAGACGCCGATCTGAGTGTTGGCGCAGTTCTCCATGATGGCCATGTAGGCCGGGTTGTAATACCACTGGTTGAGCAGTTCGATGCCGCTGATCGCGATCGCCGGATTGATGGCCACGGTCTCGTCGACGACGCCGCGAAAACCCGCGGCGTTAGCGCGATCCTGCGGTGTCGACCCATCAGAACCGATGTCGCCGTCGAGGTCCCGGTTGTTGAGCACATCGTCGGTGTGCCATTGCGCGGCCAGGCGCAGCTGCGCGTTGGAGGTGACGTCGTTGGTGCAGCCGGCCTGCTGCTGGATGGTGTAGACATTGGCCACCACGCTCTTGTTGAATCTGCTGTTGTCGGCGTGGGCGGTGGGCGCCATCAACATCGGCACTATCGCAAGAATGCCGAACGCTGCCAGTGCAGGCATGCGGCGTGCAAGATCGGTCATCGACGGGATGCTTCGCTGATCATGGGGCGGGTGGTCGGTAATGTGCCGCGGAGTTGCGCAGCTGCCAGATCTGCGCCGGGCACAATTCGTTGACGGCCTTGTCGATCAGATTCGACGCCTGGTAATCGTCGCCGGTAGTGAAGTCCGACTTCACGTCGGCGATGACCTGTGCGTAGCTGCGGCCGCCAGATACCTTGTCGCACAAACCTTGCCCGTAGGCCAGCGCCGCGTTGGCGTCGGGGAAGTTGTATCCCGGGCGAACGGTCACATCGATCAGGTAGGCCACGCTGTCGCCGCGGGCCGCTGCAGGCCACAGCAGGCTGGCACACGCAGCTGCCAGTGCCAGCGGCGTGGTCACCAGCCTCGTGATCGCTGGCATGTCAGCTCCTCCGCAATCGCCATGGACCGACCCTGGACGCCGATGCCGCACAGTTAACGCCGACGGTAAACGCAGATGCGCGGCGACGACGAGTCAGTTATGGCAGGGCTGCGTCCACCACTGGCCGAATCCGCAACCATGCGATCCGCAACCATGCGAGGCGTAGCTGGTTGGGGGAATACTCGCCGTGACCAACGGCCAAGTGGATGCCTTTGCGTTAGCCGGAGCCGGCATCAGCGCTCCGGGCGGGCACGCCAACTCTGGATTGAACGCGGCGGAAACTGGCTGTCTCCAGTTACCTCGCGGCCTTACTTTCGCCAGGAGGCTTCGCGCCCAACACGGAGGGAACAGTCTGATGACCCGATTCGATGACGAGGTGGCCGGCGCTGCGGCTGTCGCGCATCCGGACTGTCCTCCCGAGCCCGTCAGTCCAGCGAGCGTCGCCGACAACCTCCATCCGCACACCGGGCGGGCGCTGACCACGGTGTCGACTTTGGAGTGCCCTGACGACGGCGTGCACACCGCAGGCGAGGTCTCCTGGGCCGCGCGCTTCGAGGAAGGCCTGACGAGGATCTCGACTGCGAAGGGCGCCAAACCAGTGCGCGCACTGGGCGGCTTCTTCGCGATGACGTTGGACACGTTTGTGCTGATCCCGCGTAGGCCGTTCGCGTGGCGGGAGTTCTTCCTGCAGTGCTGGTTTGTGGCGCGGGTGTCGCTACTTCCGACGATGCTGCTGGCGATTCCGCTCGACGTCCTGCTCATCTTTACGTTCAACATCTTGATCATGGACTTCGGCGCGGCGGACTATTCGGGCACGGGTGCCGCGTGGGGTACGGTCACCCAGGTCGGCCCGGTGGTGACGGTGTTGGTGGTCTCTGGCGCCGGCGCAACGGCCATGTGCGCTGATCTTGGTGCCCGCACGATTCGCGAGGAGCTCGATGCGCTGCGGGTGATGGGTGTCAACCCGATCCAGGCGCTGGTGGTGCCCCGGGTGCTGGCAGCCACCGTGGTCGCGGCGCTGTTGTCTTCCGTGGTGATCCTGGTCGGTTTGATCGGTTGCTTCGTCTTCTCGGTTTACGTACAGCACGTCACACCAGGCGCGTTCGTGGCGAGCCTGACCACCATCACGCATGCGGCCGACCTGATCGTCGCCTGGATCAAAGCCGCGGTGTTCGGTCTGTCCGCAGGCCTAATCGCGTGCTACAAAGGCATTTCCGTTGGCGGTGGACCCGCTGGTGTAGGCATCGCCGTCAACGAAACGGTGGTGTTCACATTCGTGGCCTTGTTCGCGATCAACATCGTCGCCACCGCTGTGGGCGTGAAGGTCACGATTTGACGTCCTCCCCTGGCTGAAGCCGGGGGATTCCAACCCGATCCACTACCTACGCGGCAGGAGAGCAAAGTTGAGGTTCACGGTTCGTAGACCGGCTAGCGCCGAGGTCTCCCCGTGCTGTCACCGCCCGTCCGGCGGCGATGTTGCGTGCAGCGTTCACGTCGGCGTTGCATGGCCCCGTGTTGCAGGCTTCGCACTCGAAAACCGCTTGGCTCTTGCGGTTGCCGGGAGCGACGTGCCCGCACGCGGAACATCGTTGCGACGTGTAGGCGGCCGGGATCTGTTCGACCCGGCCGTAAGCCTTGTGTTGCAAACGCGCGGCGAGCACACCCCAGCAGCTCTGGCTGATGGCCCGGTTCAGTCCGCGTTTCTGAGCAACGCGCACACCGGGCTGCTCCATACTTCCCCGCGCGCTGCGGGTCATCGCGCGCACGTCAAGGGCCTCGATGCGGATCGTATCGAAACACTGCGCGATGTCAGTGGTGGTCTTTTCGACCCAGTCCTTGCGTCGGTCGGTCTCACGGACTTTCAGTTTCGCGATCGCCTGCTTCGTGCGAGCTCGCCGGTTGGAGCCGCGCTTGGCGCGGGCGAGCCGCTGTTGGAGCACTTTCAACCGTTTAGCCTCACCGGGGCTCAGGCCAGGGGCGTGCAGCAGTTCTCCGGTCGACAACGCCGCCGACACTGCGACGCCACGGTCGATACCGACCACGCTGCCCTGACCCGGACCGGCGATGGGGTCAGGGACGTGGGCGAACGCGATATGCCAGCGGCCAGCCCGGTCCCGGGTGACTCGGTAGGACTTCACACCGTGCGGGACCGGGCGCGAGAGGCGGAAGCGCAGCCAACCAACCTTGGGCACCCATACCCGAGCGGACCGGCGGTTCAGCCGGTCGACGTGGTGCGGTTTGAGGGCGACTTGCCGGAATCCCTCGTGCACACCGGCTTTGCGCCACGTCGGGCGCCGGTGTGTTCCGGTGAAAAAGTTCCGCATGGCCTGGGCGAAGTCCCGCAGCGCCTGCTGCTGCACAGTTTGCGAGCCGGCCGCCAGCCACTCGTGTTCGGCGCGGACCGCGGTCAACTGAGCGCACTGCTCGTGGTAGCCGGGCGCGTGGCGTCCGGGCTGCCAGTGCTGTTGCTGCTCGACGGCCAGGTTCCACACATACCGGGCGTGGCGACAATGCTCGGCCAGCGCCGCCGCCTGCTCAGCGGTCGGAAGCAGCCGATATCTCGACACCCCGCCAACGTAACCCCGACCACCGACAAGTTACCGAAACGAGAGGCGGCGTTTCCTCCCCCGGCTGAAGCCAGGGGTTTCCACGCCGCAAGCATCCGATGACCGCGGGCGCGCCCAGCAAGCAATACCCTCGCCTACGCAGCGCAGTCGGCGCACCGCTCAACGGCTTGACCGTAATCGGAACGCAGGCACAGTTTTACGGCAAAACGCTGGTCTCCACCAAAGACGCCTTTGTGCATTACCGGACCGAGATGGTGCGGCTGATCGCTCAGATGAGCCTGAGCACAGGCGCACTGGCGCTCATCGGTGGAACGGTGGCCGTCGTCGGCTTTCTGACCCTGTCAGTTGGCAGCCTGGTCGGCATCCAGGGGTATAACCAATTCTCCAGTTTCGGCACCGAGGCGCTGACCGGTTTCGCCTCAGCGTATTTCGTTACCCGGCTGCTCGCCCCGGTGATCGCGGGGATCGCGCTGGCCGCAACGATCGGCGCCGGTGCCACCGCGCAGCTCGGAGCGATGCGCATCAACGAGGAGATCGACGCGTTGGAGGTGATCGGCATCCGATCGATCGCCTACCTGGCGTCCAACCGGGTGGTAGCCGGGGTGATCGTGGTAATCCCGTTGTACTGCGTAGCGATGCTGACCGCGTACTTTTCCGCCAGATTCACCACCACCTACGTCTACGGTCAGTCGACTGGTGTCTACGACCACTATTTCCACACGTTCTTGAATCCGACGGATCTGATTTGGTCGTTCTTTCAAGCGATTGTGATGGCCATCGTCATCATGATGGTGCACACCTTCTACGGTTTCACCGCCTCCGGCGGACCGGCAGGGGTTGGCGAAGCCGTTGGCCGTTCAGTGCGTACCTCTTTGATCGCCGCGGTGTTCGTCGTGTTGTTCCTCTCGCTGGCCATCTACGGCCAGTCCGGCAACTTTCACTATGCGGGCTAGCCGGTGGAAGCCAGACGACGCGGCCGCGGAATACATCCAGTGTGGTGGGCGCTGGGCCTTTTCGCTCTGATCGCAGCGATCGTCATGGTGTGCTCGGCGTTGTTCGCTGGTTCGTTCAACGCTTATGTGCCGGTGACTTTGACGTCTGATCGCACTGGACTCGTGATGGAGCCCGGCGCGAAGGTCAAGCTGCGCGGTGTCGAGGTGGGCCGTGTCGCCGCCATCACCGGCGGCGCGGGCATGACCAGCCTGAAGCTGGAGATGTTCCCCGACCAGATGCGCCACATCCCTGGCAATGTGGCGGCCGAGATCAAGGCCACCACCGTGTTCGGCGCCAAGTTCGTTGAGCTGACCCCCCCGGATGACCCCACCCCGAAGAGGCTGGCCGCGGGGGCGGTGTTGGTGTCGCGCAATGTCAGCACCGAGGTCAACACGGTGTTCGAGAACCTGGTCGGGCTGCTGGATCAGATCGACGTGTCGAAATTGAACGCGACGGTGACCGCACTGGCCGACGGGGTGCGCGGCCAGGGTGAACGGATCGGGGAAGCGACCACCGATGCCAATCAAGTGCTGCTGGCGATCAACCCGCGAATGGACACCATCAGGGCGAACTGGCGCTCATTCAAGGGGTTCAGCGACGCCTATGCCGCTGCGGCCCACGACATTCTGGCCACGCTGGACGCCGCCAGCACCACCAGCACGACCATCACGAACCACGCCAAGGATCTCGACGCCTTCCTGCTGAATGCGATCGGATTCTCCAACAGTGGCGTCGCACTGCTTGCACCCAACAAGGACAACCTTGTCAACGCGATCAACGGATTGCAGCCGACCGCCGACCTGCTGATGAAATACAACCCGGAGTACACCTGCCTCCTCGTCGGCGCCAAGTTCTACTTGGACCACGGCGGATACGCGACCACCGGAGGTAACGGCCGTTCGTCGGTTGTGGA
>JAOPVX010000241.1 GCA_025965975.1 Mycobacterium sp.
AAGTCGGCGCTGCTGGAATACGTGGAGGCCAGCGCGTCGGGCTGTCGTGTGGCGCGTGCCGCTGGGGTGCAGTCCGAGATGGAGCTTGCGTTCGCCGGACTGCATCAGCTCATTGCGCCGATGCTAGATGGTGTTGAGCGGCTGCCCACGGCTCAACGCGACGCATTGCTTACAGCGTTCGGGTTGGCCGGTGGGGCGGCGCCGGACCGCTTTCTGGTGGGTCTGGCCGTCCTTGGCCTGCTATCGAACGTGGCCGCCCACGAGCCGCTGCTATGTCTGGTCGATGATGCGCAATGGCTGGATCAGGCCTCGGCTCAGGCGCTCGCATTTGTTGCCCGCCGTCTGGTGGCCGAGTCGGTCGCCCTGGTCTTCGTCCTGCGCGAGCCCAGTGATGAAGACGATCTCGTGGGACTTCCGGAGCTTGTGGTCGACGGTCTGGGTGACGATGATGCGCGGGCGTTGTTGGCCTCGGTGATCAGCTGGCCGCTGGATGAGCGGGTGCGCGATCGGATCGTTGCTGAGACGCACGGCAACCCGTTGGCGCTGTTGGAACTGCCGCGTGGCTTGACGCCGGCGCAGCTCGCGGGCGGGTTCGGGCTCCCAGGCGTCATGTCGGTCCCAAGTCGCATCGAGGAGAGCTTCCAGCGGCGGCTGGCGCCGCTGCCCTTGGCCACGCGCCGGCTGTTACTGCTCGCGGCAGCGGAGCCACTCGGCGACTCGGTGCTGCTGTGGCGGGCGGCCGATCGGCTTGGAATCAAGGCCGAGGCGGCGGCCGCCGCCGAGTCCGAGGAGATCGTGGAATTCGGTGCCCAGGTGACCTTTCGTCATCCACTCGTGCGCTCGGCAATCTACAAGTCTGCCTCGGCGGACGAGCGGCGGGAGGTGCACAACGCGTTAGCGGAGGCCACCGATCCGCGACTCGATCCCGATCGGCGCGCGTGGCACTTCGCCCAGGCGGCGCCCGGACCCGATGAAGATGTCGCATCAGGACTTGAGCGTTCTGCCGACCGTGCACAAGCTCGCGGCGGGTTGGCCGCGGCATCCGCATTTCTCCAAGGATCCGCCCTGCTGACGGTTGAGCCGGCCAGTCGGGCGCGGCGCGGACTGGCCGCTGCGCGGGTAGCGGCTGAATCCGGCGCGTTTGATGCGGCGCTGCGGTTGCTGGAGATGGCGGAGGCGGGGCCGCTCGACGAGCTCCAGCGCGCCTGGGCTGAGCTGTTGCGTGGGCAGATCGCGTTCTCATCCAGCCGCGGTAGCGAGGCTCCGCCGCTGCTACTCAAGGCCGCGCAGAGTTTCGAACGGCTCGACGTCGGCCTGGCACGCCAGACTTATCTGGAAGCGCTCTCCGCGGCGCAGTACGCCGGCCGTTTCGCGAGAGGCAGCGGCGCGGTGCGGGAGGTAGCTGAGGCCGCACGCGCAGCTCCTGCAGGATCACAGCCGCCGAGCACGCCTGATCTGCTGCTCGATGGCCTGGCGCTGCTGAACACCCAGGGCTACGCGGCGGCGGCGCCGACACTCGAGCGGGCGCTGAGCGCCTTCTCCAGCGAGGACGTCTCCACCGAGGAAGGGCTGCGCTGGCTGTGGCTCGTCGTACCCGCCGCCCAAATACGCTGGGACGACGAGAGTTGGCACCTGCTGTCCACCCGTCACGTCCGACTCGCCCGCGATGCCGGCGCGCTCGGCGTTTTCCCCATGGCCCTTTCCCAACGCGCCGGACTGCATCTATTCGAAGGCGACTTCGCGGCTGCTGCTTCGCTGATCGAAGAGGCCGCGGCGATCACCGAGGCGACGGGCAGCGAGCTCCCGCCCTACGCTCCCCTCGGGCTCGCTGCATTCCGCGGTCGGGACCTTGAGGCCTCCGAGCTGGTCAAGGTCAGCACGAGGGAGATGGTGCGTCGCGGGGAGGGAGTGGGGCTAACTTTCATTCATTTCGTGACCGCCGTGCTCTACAACGGCCTCGGCCGCTACCAGGATGCCTTGGCGGCGGCGCAACGAGCCGGCGAAGACACGCACGAGCAACTGTTCTCGACGTGGGCGGCGGTCGAGCTGATCGAGGCGGCCGTCCGGAACGGGGTGCCTGAGCAGGCGGCCGGCACCCTCGAGCGCCTCTCGGACAGCACCGGTGCCAGCGGCAGCGACTGGGCGCTCGGCATCCAGGCCGGCGCGCAAGCGCTGTTGAGCGACGGCCAGGGCGCTGAGCGCCTCTACCGCGAGGCGATCGACCGGCTCGCCCGCACCAGCGTGCGATGGTCGCTGGCCCGCGCGCACCTCCTCTACGGTGAGTGGCTCCGCCGCGAGCGCCGGCGAACCGACGCCCGCGAACACCTGCGCGTCGCCCACGAGATGTTCGTCGCGATGGGCGCCGAGGGTTTCGCCGAGCGCACCCGACGCGAGCTGCTCGCCACCGGCGAGACCGCCCGCAAGCGCACCGTCGAAACCGGCAGCCAGCTCACGGCCCAGGAGGCCCAAGTCGCCGAGCTCGCCCGCGAGGGCCTGTCGAACCCCGAGATCGGCGCGCGGCTGTTCATCAGCCCCCGCACCGTCGAGTACCACCTGCGCAAGGTCTTCACGAAGCTCAGCATCAACTCGCGCATGCAGCTGCATCGAGTGCTCCCCATCCACCCGAGCGTGACTTAGCGGGGCGCCGCCCGGCTGCCGTCCGCGAGAGAACGGCCAGGGATCCGACGGATGCGAACGCGCGCGTCCCCGGCGAATCGTTACCTCGCGGGGGCCCTCACCCGACACCCAAGCGCGAGATCACCCAACCAGCCGACAAGCAGGAGATGACTCACATGGTCGACCAGCTATCACAACCCGCAGTAGAGGACGAAGCGGCCGCGAAGGTGGTGCCCCGGCCGCCGACCGCGGCCCCACCGGTTGAGCCTGGCCTGCTCTACATAGACGGCGGTCTGGCTGACTGAATGTTCATTCGACCCCACTGATCAGCCGCCCTGCCGTTCCGAAGAGGGCGATCGCTGCGCGCCGGCTACACCACAATTGGCACCGCGATCTCGTCGAAGCTCGCCGGATCGGGACCGGCGGTCTTATTTTGGAATGGAGTTAGTAACGGACAGAAGGACTTTCGCATCCACCGTTGCCCTCGGGAGCGTCGCCGCGGTTATGGGTGCGCCTTCGGCCCGTGGCGCGCTCGCTGCGACTGGACCGCTACCGGCCGCCAAGAATGTGGTATTGGTGCACGGCGCCTATGCCGATGGATCGTGCTGGGCCGACGTGATCCCCTATCTCCAGGCGCGGGGGCTCACCGTCGCGTCGGTACAGAACCCGCTGCGCACCCTTGAGGAAGACGTCGAGTTCGCGGAGCGAACGCTCGCACTCATGGACGGCCCGACGGTGCTCGTCGGGCATTCATATTCCGGGATGATCGTGACCCAGGCCGGTGTCGATTCTAAGGTGACTGCCATGGTCTACATCGCGGCACGCGCGCCCGATGCCGGCGAGGAGTATACGGCGCTGGCTGCGCAGTTCCCGACGCCTCCTGCCAGTGCAGGCCTGATCAAGGCAGCAAATGGCTATGCGCAGTTGAGTGAGGAGGCGTTTCTGCGAGACTTCGCGCAAGACGTCGACCCCGTTTGGGCGAAAGTGTTATACGCGGTGCAAGGCCGTGTCTCCGACGAGCTCTTCAGGGCGAAGGTGACACGGGCGGCGTGGCGGATCAAGCCAACGTTTTACGCGGTATCGAAAAACGACAGAATGATCAATCCCGATCTCGAACGCTTCATGGCCCACCGAATGAACGCCACGACGATCGAGCTCGACGCGAGTCACCTATCCATCGTCTCCAGGGCAAAGTGTCGCCGGTCTGACCGCAGCGGCGCCGCCCCTGGCTCGCGCCGCATTGATGTCGTCAGGCGAGCACCGCCACACTCGGGCTTCCGAAGACGATTCCTTCAGGCAGCGGCACGCAGCACCCTTTGTGCTACATGTATCGGCCACCGGTGACTTCAGCCACGGTCCCCGTCATATAGGACGACAGGTCTGAGGCGTAGAAGAGTGCGACCGAGGCGATTTCGTCCGGTTCGCCGGCGCGCTGCATGGGCACTTCGGCGAGTTTCTGTTCCCACACGTGCACGGGCATCGTTTCCGTCATGGCCGTGCGGATCAGACCTGGCTGGATCACATTGACGCGAACCCCAAGATGGGCAACCTCTTTGGCGGCGGCCTTGGACAGTCCGACGATGCCGGCCTTCGCGGCTGAGTAGTTGGTCTGTCCGACGAAGCCGACCTTGCCCGAGATGGACGACATGTTGATGATCGACCCGCCACCGGTCTCCCGCATGATGCCCGCTGCGCGGCGGGTGCCGTTCCAGCAGCCCCGCAGATGAACGGTGACGACGTCGTCGAACTGCTGCTCGGTCATCTTGCGCATGGTGGCGTCCCGGGTGATGCCGGCGTTGTTCACCATGACGTTCACCAATCCAAACGCGGCAGTGGCGGCATCGAGCAGGCTCACCACATCGGCATCAGAGGCGACGTCACAGCCGATCCCGATCGCGTCGGCGCTCAGTGAGGCGGCAGCTTCCTTGGCCTTGGCTTCGTCCAAGTCTCCGATGACGATTCGTGCGCCGTGCTCGGCGAAGCGGGTGGCGATCGCCAGTCCGATACCTTGGGCGCCTCCGGTGATGACGGCAGTACGTCCGGTGAGCATGTCAGATCCTTTCATCAACGCGGCAGAGGCTGGAATTGCTCGGCTTGGCGGGCAACGCCACGGGAGAAGGCGTCGTCGACGGCGGTCGGTTCCATCCCGGATTCGAGGAGCAGGCGATGCGTGTGTTGACCGAGCGCAGGCACCTCGTCCATGCATGCTTCCACATCGGCGAAGGTGGCAGGCGGCAAGAGCGCTTCAGTGAGACCGTGCTCGGTCCCGATGGTGCGCCAGCGATCTCGCTGCCGCAGTTGTGGGTGGTCGAGCACCTGGTCGAGATATTTCACCTGCGCGGCGGGGACGCCGGCGGCCGCCAGGCGGGTGTCGAGGTGGGCCGCCGTCCAGCGTTGGGTGTGGGAGGCGACGACGGCGTCGCATTCGTGGCGATTGCGGACTCGTGCCACGTTGGTGGCGAAACGGGGATCGTCGGCCAACTCCGGCGCTTCGAAGACGTCGGCGACCAACGCGCGCCAACCGTGGTCGTTCTGCACGCCGATGAGGACTTCGCCGTCGCTGGTCGGGTAGGCGTCGTAGGGGGCGATCGAGCTGTGGCTCAGTCCCATTCGCGGCGGCTGGGCGCCGGTGTGCATCTGCGTGTAGAGGGCGTGGCCCATCCATTCGACCGTGGCATCGAGCATGGCGACGTCGATGGTGGCGCCTTCACCCGTGCGGCAGCGTCGCAGCAGCGCAGCGAGGACGGCCTGCGAGGCGTACATGCCGGCGGCGATGTCGGAGGTCGGGATTCCGGTCTTGACCGGGGTGTCGGGCGTCCCGGTGATCGAGATCAGGCCGGCCTCGGCCTGGATCAGCATGTCGTAGGCCTTGCGTTGTTCCAAGGGTCCGCCCCGGCCGAAGCCCGACATGTTGACGGCGATCAATTCGCTTTTCGTGGAACGGAGTTCGTCAGCGCCGAAGCCCAGACGTTCGGCGGCGCCGGGTGCGAGGTTCTGTAGGAAGACGTCCGCACGGTTGATGAGGTTGCGGACGATGTCGCAGCCCTGTCTGCTCTTGAGGTCGACCGCGAGGGATTCCTTGCCGCGGTTGAGCCAGACGAAGTGCGCGCCGGTGCCGTGCACGACGTGGTCGTAGCCGCGCGCGAGGTCACCGCCGTCGATGCGCTCGACCTTGATCACGCGGGCCCCGAGGTCGGCGAGGCTGCGGGTGGCAAGGGGTGCGGCGACGGCCTGTTCGATTGCGACGACCGTCATTCCGTCGAGGGGGAGGCTCACGATGCACTCCGCTGGGCCTGCCGGACCA
>JAOPVX010000077.1 GCA_025965975.1 Mycobacterium sp.
ACGCGAGGGTGGACGCGGTGTTGATGAAGTGCCCGAAGCCCTGCTGACGAAAACGGGCAGTGCCGCGGGCGATGCCATCGAGGACCCCTTTAAGCCGAAGTTCCCCCTGTTGTGTTGACGGGTTGGGGTGTTGAACTGGGGTTTTGTGGTTGGCGGGTGTGGGTGTACTGACTACGCCAGGCCGTGGCGGTGGGAGAGGCTGAGGAGTTCGAAGGCCCGCTGTTGCAGTTGGGTGGGGGTGGTGGTCATGGTGAAGGTTGGCATGTCGTGGGCGGGTTGGATGTGGTTGGCGCAGAGGGTGGCCAGGTCGGCGAGCAGGCTGGTGAAGCTGTGTACTGGGGTGTCCTCGGTGGTGCGTTTGCGCGCGGCCTTGGCCAGTGCGGTGTTGGAGCGTTGGGCTGCGGCAACGGGGTTGGCGCGTTTGGCGGCCGCGGCGGGTTTGTCGTTGTCGACGAACAGGATTGGGGCCAGGGCTTGTTTCATGTGCCAGCTGATGTAGTAGGACAGCATGCGCAGGAACATGTGGGCGCGGACCCGGTCGGCCAGCCGATGGCGGATGGGGCGCACGTCCAGTTCGGTGTTGAGGGTGCGAAAGAACCGTTCGACGTCTTCGAGTCCCTTGTAGCGCAGCACCACATCGTTGGTGGCCAGGGTGTCGGCGGGCAGGCTGGTGCGTAGCACGTAGATGCCGTCGAGGGCGGCCTCGGCGGCGATGCGGTCCTGGTTGCGGGTGAACGTGAACGAGTCCTCGTCGATGGTGATGGTGAAGTGTTTGGCCATGTTGTAGTGGTTGATCACCTTGCCGACTCGTAGCGCGATCTGGTCTTTGCCGCGCAGCGGGCGTTTGTCGCGGGCGGT
Organism: Mycobacterium sp.; assembly: GCA_025965975.1. GTDB lineage: Bacteria > Actinomycetota > Actinomycetes > Mycobacteriales > Mycobacteriaceae > Mycobacterium. Next base: position 859 of record JAOPVX010000077.1, read on the forward strand.
GGCCGCGGCGATGGGGGTGAGTTCTTTTTCGGTGGCCGCCAACAACTCCTGGCGTTTGCGGGCCCGTTGTTCGGCCAGGACGGGGTTGTGGCAGCAGACCAGCCGCTCGCCGGGAAACTCCGGGGAGCTGATCTCGAGGAGGTCTTGCTCATCAAACAGCGACAGCTGCAGAGCACCGGTGTCGACGAGGGCTTTGATCTGCGGGGCGCGCAATGCGCTGATCCAGTCCAGCTGCGCGGGGCGCACCTCGTCGCGGATGCGCGCGTTGGTGAGCAGGCCCCGATCCCCGACCAGACACACCCGCGACAGTGCGAACCGGTCTTTGAGCTTGCTGATCTGGGCGGCCAGGGTTTTCGGGTCGGCGGTGTTGCCCTCAAACACCTCGATCGCGATCGGGATCCCGGCGGTCGAGCACAGCAGCCCGTAGACGATCTGCAGCCGGCCTTTGACCCCGTCTTTGGGGTGTCCGATCGCCCCCAGCGGGCAGGTGCGGCCCTCAAACGCCGCCGAGGACACGTCATAGAGCACCAGCGTGCCGTTGGCCAAATGCCGCGCGGCAAGGGCTTTTTCGATGGCATCTTTGCGGGCCAGCGCCCAGTCCATCGCCGCGTACAGGTCGTCCTCATCACAGCCGGTCACCCCGAGCACCTGCCCCAGCGAGCTGGTGGCGGTCTGGGTGCGCAGTCCGCGCGCGGTGGCCAGCTTGGAGCCCGGGCCGATCACTTGGGCCACCAGCATCGCGGTCACCAGATCGCGGTTGCGCGAGGGCCTGGCATCGATGAGCTCGGCCATGCCGAGTCGCTGCGCGCTGCCCAGCACCGCCGCGACATGCCCGTGCGGCAGGCTGCGGGTGATCTCAAACGCCTCGGACAGATCGATCGCCGGCGGCAGCCCCTTCAGCGCGCGTTTGAGGGTCGCCACCTTGTGCTCGGGCCAGTGCGACAGGTTGGCCAGGGTGCGGGTTTTCACCTTGCCCTGGTCGCGGTAGCTTTCGCGCAGCAACACCGCCGGCGGTGACCCCCGGTTCGGCACCGACGTCACATACATGCTTACTTTCTAGCACAGTTGGCGCCTGACAATCACTGAAACAGACGATGACACGCCGAGACAGTCGACAAGTTACATGATTACGTACGGCGCCACACGGGAACGCGAAACACCTGCTCAGAAAGCACATCGTGATTCAGGCCCGCCCTACAAGGGGGAACTTCGGTCTAGCCGACGCGCCGCGTGATCACCGCCGGTCGGAAAAGCGTATGTCCAGACTGCGCAGATAAGTCTGCAACCCCGCATCCTGCACCGGAATGAGGTGCGCAGGGGCGCCCGACTCGTTGAAATGCGCGTGCCACAACCCGGGTGGCGTGACGAACGCGCCACCAGCCTCCCAGTCGACTCGGGTCGGGTTGACGATGTCGCCGTGCTCGTCCAGCCGGGTACCCAGCAGCGTGTAGCAGCCGGCCTTGGCGTCGAGAATCAGATCGAGTGCTACCGACTGGTGCCGGTGGGGACGCTGCACCTGATCCGGTGGCAGCAGACCGAACATCGCCCACAACACGTGCGTGATGGTCAGCGTCTGCTCCTGCTCGGCGTTGGCCAACAGCACACTCACCCTGCTCTTGTCGTTCGCGCCAGGGCGCGATGCGATCTCGTCAAGCCGGCCCACCGCATCCGCACGACGGAATTTTGTTGCGCGGAAACGGGGCTCGGTCGCCTCCGCGCCGAGGTGACGAAGCAGCGGCTCGTCGTGCACCCAGTACAACGCGGCGTCGGAGGCGGCATCGAAGGTGGCGTGACTATGGGCGGGCAAGGTCAGGAAGTCACCCTTCTCCCACTGCACAAGGCGACCGTTCACAGCCGAGAAGCCCCGGCCGCAGATCACGTAATACAGCTGAGAGGTGGCGTTCGGGTTGGTGGCGATCTGCTCACCGGCGCGGATTCGCACGAAGTGCGCCACCAGGGCCGGGCTGGTCGCGGGGGCGTGAGCGATGCCCAGCTCATCCGACAAGTCCAACGGGATGATTCGAGTGGGACCGTCGGCGTAGAGGTCGCGGCTGAATGCCTTGATGGGAACCCTCGAGGTGTGGCCGGACCCGATCGGGTTCGCGGCATTGGTGTACTCGAAATAACGCGCGTCGTCAGTCCAGTCCTGGAAGCGCCCTTCGAACCCGTATTCGGCCACATTTGTCATCGGCGCAGGAACCGTCGGATCCACTTCGTCGTCATCGATTCCGGTTGGCGCGAGATCTGTAGTCATTGCTTCCTCGTCTCTTCGGGCGCGTCGCTGAGTGGTTACCTTCGTCGGTTCAGCGCAAACTCGCCCTCATCTCAGCATTGCGCTCGACCGTCAGAACCACATCGGCGCCAACAAGTAAGTACCGAGTACCGCTGGCAGGGGCCATCAATGGGCGTCAGCGGTGACGACGTGGCGTCGCTGAGGGCGAACTATGGCTGGTAGAGCAGGAATCGCGCTGTCCAAATCCGTAACGCCGAACCCATAGGGCCAAGTATGAACGTTCTTCTGGTGGGCACAATCGAGCCGTCGCTTGCCAGGGCAGTGGAGACGAAATATACAGCTCTGCAACTGCCTAACGATCCCACCCGGACTGCATTCCTTGCCGAGCACGGAGCGTCGGTCACCGCCATCGTCGACTTTGGGCCCCCTGGTGTGGACGCGGATCTGATGAAGGCGCTGCCCAACCTCGGCGCCATCGTGCACCACGGAGCCGGCTACGACTCGATAGACGTCGATGCGGCGCACCACCTCGGAATTGGCGTCAGCAACACGCCTGACGTGCTCAACGACACCGTTGCGGACACAGCCGTCGGCTTGATGCTGGCGACGATGCGCGGCCTGTGTACGGCAGACCGCTTTGTCCGCGACGACCTTTGGCGCCTCAACGGCAGATACCCTCTGGGGAGAGACCTGAGCGGATCACGAGTCGGGATCCTCGGCCTTGGCCGCATCGGATCAGCGATCGCCCAGCGGCTGGTCGGCTTTGATTGCGCTATCGCCTATCACAGTCGCCGCCAAGTACCCGGCGCTCCGTTCCGTTACGCTCCCTCGCCGGTCCAGTTGGCTGAGTCAGTTGACGTGCTGGTGGTCGCGACCGTCGGCGGTCCAGGCACCAAACACCTGGTAAGCCGCATGGTGTTGGAAGCTCTCGGACCGTACGGTTATGTGATCAATATCGCACGGGGCAGCGTCATTGATCAGGACGCTCTCGTCGAACTGCTTGTCGCGGGCCGGTTGGCGGGCGCCGGACTGGACGTTTTCAGCGATGAACCTTATGTACCAAAGGAATTGCGCGAAATGGACAATGCCGTGTTGCTGCCACACATCGGGGGTGCGACAGTTCGAAGTCTCGCGATGATGAGGGAGCTGGTCTTACGGAATCTCGATCAGTACCTCACCCGCGGGACGCTGGTAACACCGGTCGTTCCACCGAATCAGCACATGCACAACGGGATTCACAGATGAGCAGGCTGTCACGGGTACCGTGGGGCGCTGCGTCGATAGACCGCGGTTATCGGCTGTTCGTAAGCCGGTATTGGACGCGCCCGCGTCCCCCCTGCACGCTCACAGGTAGCGACTACATCAAAATCGAGCGAGGAGGTGCGGTCATGGCCGCTACGACAGAGACCCCGGTTCTGGACGCGAGCCGGTACGCACCCCCAGCGATCAGCGGACTATTCGATCTCCTCGACCAGCGTGTGCGCGATCGACCGGACGCCCGGGCACTGGTGATCAGCCGCGATCGGATCCCCGTCTCCTATGGCGAGCTCGGCACACTCGTGGACGACGTGGCCGTCCGCCTTGGCAGCACAGGGCTGCGCCGAGGCGACGCGGTTGGCCTTGTCTTTGCCAACACTGTCGAGTTCGTCGTGGCCCTGCTGGGGGCGGCACGCGCGGGGCTGGTGGCCGCTCCGCTAGATCCCGCACTACCTCGGTCGGAGATGTCCGCCCGGCTCGAAAGGCTGGGGGCACAGGCGATCCTCGTCGGCCCGTCCGCGGTCGACGCCTCGCCAGTCGCGCAGTTCGGCATTCCGACATGGGAACTGCGGGTAGACATTTCCGCGGGCAGGACCGCGATTACCACCCTCGAGACCGGCACGGGTCTGGTGCGTCGCGTCAGGGGCGCGGCACGTGAGCTGTCGGATGACGACGCCCTTGTCCTTTTCACCTCTGGGACCACCGACCAGGCCAAGATGGTCCCGCTGACCCATGCCAATGTGGCCGCCGCGGTACGGGGCATCTGCAGCAGCTACGAGGTGGGACCAGAGGACGCGACGGTCGCGGTCATGCCGCTGTTCCACGGACACGGGCTGCTCGCGGTGCTGCTGTCCTCCCTGGCCAGTGGCGGATGCGTACTGCTGCCGGAGCGGGGCCGGTTCTCGGCCCACACGTTCTGGGACGACATGCGCGCGGCGGCCGCGACCTGGTTCACCGCGGTTCCGACTATCCATCAGATCCTTTTGCAGCGGTCCGCGCGCGACTACCCCGGCCAGGACGCGGTCCCGTTGAGGTTCGTGCGCAGCTGCAGCGCCCCCCTCGACGCAGTCACGGCGCGGGCGATGGAGCGTACGTTCCACGCGCCCGTACTGTCTGCCTACGGGATGACCGAGACCACGCACCAGGCGACCAGCCAGCCGCTCCCGCTGCGCGGACCGGCGAAGCAGGGATCGGTCGGCACGGCAACCGGGGTAGACCTTCGCGTCGTCGACAAGGACGGGCGAGCGTGCCCGGCCGGCACTGTGGGCGAGATTTGGGTGCATGGTCCCACGGTCGCGCGCGGCTACCTCGCCAACCCACCGGCCACGGCGCACAGCTTCGCCGACGGATGGTTCCGCACAGGTGATCTGGGCTTGGTGGACGAGAACGGGTACCTGTTTCTCACCGGTCGCATGAAGAACATCATCAACCGCGGTGGCGAAAAGATCTCGCCCGAGCACGTCGAGGCGATTCTCGCCGAATGCAGTGGTGTCACCGAGGCGGCCGTGTTCGCGATCCCCGATGCGACCTATGGGGAACGAGTCGGGGCCGCCGTGGTCATCGCCGAGGGCGAGAGCGTCGCGCCCGAGGAGATCCTGCAGGACAGCCGTAACCGACTCGCCCCCTTCGAGGTACCCGAGCGGCTCGAGGTCGTCGCGGCCTTGCCGCATACCGCCAAGGGCGCGCTCGACCGGCGGGCGGTGGTGGTCCAATACGCGGACTGATGCCGCGGGCACCTCACCGAAGGAGGGGCTCAGTTGTCAGCGGCTGGTCGAAGAGCTCGTCCAGCCGCAGGCCCTGTGCCGCGGTCACGAACGCGCGAGCCACGACCGAACCCGGGGTGACCGCGTGCGTCGCCACCGAGACCTGTGCCCTGGTGTCCGGCTCAACCAGTCGGACAGCTCTCGCCTGGCCGACCACCGGCAGTGCGCGCAACCACGTGTGCGGCACGATGCTCGCCCACGCCCCGACGCCGACCTGGGCGTAGAGCGAAGCGACCGAGTCGCTCTCCACCTGCGGGGTAACCACCGCCCCGCATTCTGCGAACGCCTTGTCGATGACCTGGCGAATTCTCATGTCGGGTGTCAGCAGCGCAAGCGGCAACTGTGCGGCGTCCGCCCACGTCATGGTGTGGCCCTTGGGCGGCAGCTGGTGGGCGGATGCCAGCACGATGAACCGCTCCTCGTACAGCGGAACGACCTGCAAGCCGGCTTGATCCTCGGCAGAGAAATGAGCGATCGCTGCGTCCAGTTCGTATTCGCGCAGCCGACGCGACAGTTCCATCGTCGACAACCGGGAGTCGATCTGCACCTTGGCCAACGGGTGCGCCGCACAGAACGCGGCTACGGGAAGGGCTTGGGTGGTCGACGCTGTCGGTTCTGTCCCCAGCCGCAGAGTCCCGGTGATACCCGACTGAACGGCGGCCACCTCAGCCTTGAACGCCTCCTGTTCGGCGAGAATCCGCTTGGCCCAGACGACAAGCCGTTCACCCTCCGGGGTGAGACCCTCATAGTTGTGCCCGCGATTGATCAGCGTCACGTTCAGCTCCCGCTCGAGCTTGGCGATCGACGCCGAGAGCGCGGGCTGCGAGACGTAACAGGCGTCGGCGGCCCGGGCAAAGTGTCGTTCTCGTGCCACCGCGACGAAGTACTCCAGCTGTCGGAACAGCACGAGGACCCCTCTCACTGAGCAAATTGGTCTTCGGGTCATCTTTGCCCGCCGGCGAACAAACGTCGTCCCCGCTGACAGCAATCAATGTCCCCAGCTAGCAGGAATGTTCATGGTGGGCTCCCCCGATCAGTTGAGATCCGTACCTGCTAGCTGCAAACTTGCGCGATCCGTGCGGTACGGTCGCCTCGCCGGTGCAATATGGGTCTAGACCGGTCCGCCACGTTTGGGAGAACACAAGCTCCGGGCCGGGCAGAAGGTGGTGACTTGAGTGCGAGTGGTGGTTGCCGACGACGATCTGTTGCTGCGGGAGGGTTTGGCCAGCCTGCTGGAACGTTCGGGGTTCGATGTGGTGGGGCAGGCCGGCGACGGTGACCAGCTGGTCGCGTTGGTCCGCGAGGCGAAGCCCGACCTGGTCGTGGCAGACATCCGGATGCCGCCCACCCATACCACCGAGGGGCTCGATGCGGCGCGGGTGATCCGCGAGGAGTTCCCTGATATCGCCATCATGGTGCTGTCGGCGCATGTGGATGTCGAGCATGCGATGGAATTGTTGGCCAGCGGACACAGCATCGGTTATTTGCTTAAGAATCGGGTTACCGATGTGGCGGATTTCGTGGACACGCTTGAGCGCATCGCCAACGGGGCGTCGGTGGTCGATCCCGCGTTGGTGTCGGAGTTGGTGTCGGCGCGGCGGCGCGATGATCCGTTGGCGGCACTGAGCGCGCGCGAGCGTGAGGTGTTGGCGCTGATGGCCGAGGGGCGTTCCAATGCAGGTATCGCCCACCGGCTTTGGGTGACCGAGGGCACCGTTGAAAAGCATGTGCGCAGCATCCTGACTAAGCTGAACCTGCCGGAGACCGGCGACGATCACCGCCGGGTGTTAGCGGTGATCGCCTTCCTCGATGCGCGCTGACCCGCCGACGAGATCATGGATGGCGCCGCACGTCAGGGCGGACTTGGACAGGAACCCGACGGCCGGACTGCTCTCGATCATGTCCGCGAAGTCCTGCGCGGCGTGGGTTGAGATCAGTATCACCGGTGACGGCCCCGCCGCCCGGTCGAGTTGCTCGGCGAGTTCGAAGCCGCTCTCGCCACCGAGGTTGATGTCGACCAGTGTCACATCAGGACGCAATTCCTCAAAGGACCGGAGCGCGTCGGCGCTAGTAGACGCCACGCCGACGACCGTGATGCCCTCGCACTCCAGCAGGCCGCGAGCGGCGTCAACGAAATCCGCGCTGTCATCGACGATTAGACAGCGCATTGGGTCACTCGCAAAGGCATGGGGTCAGCTTTGCAGTGTGAGGACGTGCGCGCATTCCTACTAGCTGCAAAAGTCCGCGCACAACTACACGGGTGCGGTTTGCCGCAATGTACAGACTCCCGGTAGCAGGGGGCATCGATTGGTATCAGCGGTAGCGACACAGGTTCGCGCGCAGGCAATCCTGGCATACAACCACGCACACGCAGCCCTGCCGACGTCCGATGAGATTGGAATAGCATGAAGACCACGACATTGGGCCGAAGCGGCCTGGAAGTCTCGCGAATCGCATTCGGTACCTGGCAGCTCGGGGGTGACTGGGGCCCGTTCGACGAGGACGCGGCCGTCGCAGCGATTCGCCGCGCCCGCGAATTGGGTGTCAACTTCTTCGACACGGCCCAGGCGTACGGGTTCGGCGCATCCGAACGCATCCTCGGCATGGCGCTGCGACACGAGCTCGTCGGTGAGCGCGACGAGCTCGTTATCGCCACCAAAGGCGGCCTGCGCCAAACCCATTCCGGCCTCGTCCGCGACGCAAGCCCGGACTGGCTACGCAAAGGGGTGGACGCAAGCCTGACCGCACTGGGCATCGACCACATCGACCTTTATCAGGTGCACTGGCCCGATGCGACAGTACCTGCGGCGGAAACTGCGGGTGCCCTGCGCGACCTGATCACCGAAGGCAAGATCAGCCACGTCGGCGTCTCGAATTACAACGCCGAGCAGATGGCCGAATTCTCCGCGACGCTGCCGGTTGAGACGCTGCAGCCGCCCTATCACCTGTTCCGTCGTGAGATCGAGGACGAGGTACTGCCGGACTGCCTCGACAACAACATCGGTGTGCTGGTGTACGGGCCGTTGGCACATGGGCTGCTGACCGGCATGCTGAGCGCGCACACCGCCTTCGCTGATGACGACTGGCGCGCCACGAGCACGGTCTTCAAAGGCGCCACGTACCGTCGCAACCTGGCAACGGTGCGGGCGTTGGAGAAGTTCGCTGCCGACCGCGGCATCACCGTCAGTCAGTTGGCAATCGCGTGGACGCTGGCGAACCCGGCCGTGCACGTCGCGATCGTCGGTGCTCGGCAGGTCGGTCATATCGAAGACAGCCTCAGTGCCGTCGACATCTCGCTTACCGACTCAGATCTCGATGAGATCGAAACGATCATGGACGACGCCGCGCCGGTCGCAGGACCGTCCCCGGAAGGTATGCCGTGACTGGGCCCGCGATGACCGTTGCCGTGCTGGGCACCGGGACGATGGGCGCTCCGATCGCGCGCAACCTGCTCCATGCCGGGTTCAACGTCCGGGTATGGAACCGCACTCTAGCCAAGGCCGCGGTGGTGGGCGTCGATGCGCACCGCACGTCCACGCCAGCGGAGGCCGCCGACGGTGCCGACGTGTTGATCACCATGCTGACCGACGGCGCCGCCGTCGAGCACGTCATGACCGGCCCGACAGGTGCGCTGTCGATGCTTCCATCGGGCGCGATATGGATTCAGATGAGCACGATCGGTGCCGAATGGACTGACCGTCTCGCCAGCCTGGTGACCAGGCATGACGTGGCGTTCGTCGACGCCCCGGTATCGGGCAGCTCCCGCGCCGCGGAGGAGGGCGAACTGGTCATCCTCGCCTCCGGTGCTACAACGGTCCGTCCCCGGGTGGAGCCGATCTTCGACGTGCTGGGACATCAAACGCTGTGGCTACAGAGCACCGGTGACGGCAGCCGGCTCAAGCTGGCACTCAATAACTGGTTGGCGGTGCTCGTCGAAGGGATGGTCGAAACACTCACGCTCAGTGAAGCACTCGGCCTCGACCCACACCTCCTCCTCGAGGCCGTTGGAGACGGGCCGATGGCGTCGGACTACGCGCTGGCAAAGGGCATCGCGATGCTCAACGGCGAGTTCGTCCCCGGCTTCCCGTTGCGACACGCAACCAAGGACGCGGAACTCGCACTGAGCGCCGCGCACCGGCACGGTGTGGAGCTTCCGCTGACGAGCGCTCTGCTACCGCGCTGGTACGAGGCCATCGCAGGAGACCATGGCGACGATGACGTCGCCTCCGCCGTCACCGCGGCGGCCACCACCGCGTCGCCACCTGGCAATCGCTTGACGGTCGCCGCATCATGACGGTGTCCGAAAGCGCTGAATTGTGGTGTGAGACAACGCACCCCACGATTGATCTGCATGCGTCGCACGTTGCCAATCGACTGAACTGGCTACGTGCAGGGGTGCTCGGGGCCAACGACGGAATCGTCTCAACGGCAGGTCTGGTGGTGGGCGTGGCCGCGGCCACGACGAACGGCGCGGTGATCTTCACCGCCGGATTGGCAGGCCTGGCCGCGGGCGCGGTCTCGATGGCGCTCGGCGAGTACGTGTCAGTGAGCACGCAACGCGACACACAGCAAGCGCTGCTCCTAAAAGAGCGCCAAGAGCTACACGAGATGCCCGACGCCGAACTTGAAGAACTGGCCGGGCTTTACGCGGCGAAAGGGCTCAGCGCGGAAACCGCACACGTCGTGGCAAGGGAGCTGACGGACCACGACGCGTTCGCCGCCCACGTCGAGGTGGAACTCGGCATCGACCCGGACGATTTGTCCAACCCGTGGCAGGCCGCGCTGTCGTCGGCGGTCGCCTTCACGCTCGGCGCGGTCGTTCCGCTCATCGCGATTCTGCTCCCGCCCGTCGGCACCCGCGTCCCCGTCACCTTTTTGTCGGTCTTGATCGCGCTCGTGTTGACTGGGACGGTGAGTGCCATCCTTGGCGGTGCCCGCAAGAGGCGCGCGGTCCTGCGTGTAGTGCTCGGCGGAGCGCTGGCGATGCTCGTGACCTACGGAATCGGGCAGATGGTCGGAACGACGATTTGATTCAAGCGTGTGACGAGGTGCGCGTGGCAGGCAGGTCTGATGCGGCGACAGGCTCGCAACCGATGAGCGGCCGCCTGGTCGGCCTGTTGGTGCGCCCCACGGCCCCGCCGCTCGCTGTCGGCATCGGGGTCGGCGCGTCGTTCATCGTCGCGGAGACAGTGCTGGTGTATCTGCTCGAGAAGATCTTTCCGGGGATGCCCTTTGGTGTCCTCTTCCTGCTCGGCGTTCTGGTGGTCTCTGCCGGGTGGGGGTTCGGGCTGGCGGTGTCGACGACGTTGGCGAGCGCACTTGTCTACGCTTTCGTCCATCTCGATGCCGACGGGAGCATCTTCCCAATCACACTTGAGGATTGGCTGACGATCATCATCTTCGTCCCCGTCGCGCTATTGGCCAATGTGCTGGCGGGCCAGGCCCGATTACGCGCAGCGGAAGCAAATCGGCGCCGCAGGGAGGCCGAGGAAAGCCGGGATGAGCTCCGCGTGCTCGCTGGCCAGCAGGCCGCGCTGCGCCGCATTGCCACGCTGGTCGCGCGTGCCGTCGTGCCGTCCGAGGTGTTTACCGCGGTAGCCGACGAGTTGGCATGCTGCCTGGGTGTCGACCACTCCGCTCTGGTTCGCTACCAGTCCGACGGTACGGCCATCGTTCTCGCGAGCCACGACGACCACGGGACAAGGAAGATGCTCGTCGGCAGGCGGTTTTCGTTCCAGGGCGAAAGCGTCGCGGCGTTAATATTCCGCACCGGACGGGCTGCCCGGATAGACAATCACGCTGAAACGGCCGGTTCCGACGCCAAATACATCGCTGGGCTCGGTCTGCGCTCAGCCGCAGGCGTGCCGATTGTTGTGGACGGCCGGCTGTGGGGTGCCGCGGTCGTCGGGACGTCGCGATCTGAGCCACTACCTCCCGACTGTGAGGCACGCGTCGGGGACTTCGCGGACCTGGTGGCGACCGCGATTGCCAACGCGGACGCCCGCACCGAGCTGACGGCTTCACGGGCCAGGATCGTCGCGGCGTCTGACGCCGCCCGGCGCCGGTTCGAACGCGACCTGCACGACGGTGCGCAACAGCGGATCGTGTCGTTGGGCCTCCAACTGCGCACGGCCGAGGCGTCGTTGTCGCCCGAGTGCCACGCATTGAGGGCCCAGATTTTTGACATCGTTACGGGGCTCACGGGTGTATCGGAAGATCTCCAAGAGATATCCCGCGGAATTCATCCCGCAATTCTGTCCAGGGGCGGACTCGGCCCAGCGCTAAAGACGCTGGCTCGTCGCTCCGCCGTGCCGGTGCAGCTTAGCCTCGGCATTGACCGACGCTTGCCCGAGTCTACCGAAGTAGCCGCCTATTACGTTGTCGCAGAAGCGCTTACGAACGCAGCGAAGTACGCACAAGCGTCCGAGGTGAGGGTAAGCGCCGAAGCCGACGGTGCGACCTTGCGGCTCTCGATTTCCGATGACGGAATTGGCGGTGCCGACTGGCACAAGGGGTCAGGACTGATCGGGCTCATCGACCGAGCCGAGGCGCTTGGCGGACAGCTACGGATCTCGAGCCTTGCCGGGAGCGGCACGTCAATTCTGGCGACGATCCCCTTGGAAGGATCCTGACCGCCATACCTGGCGGCGGCCGCCGATTCCCGTTAACGGGACCGCATTGATGGGTGCAGGCGGTGACGACATGGCCTTGCGCGCGAGCAACTCTGGAGTTGCCAGATACATCAAATGCCGGCTTATCGATGCCGATACACCGGCCATCACGAGAGTGCGATTATGCGAATGAAACTGACCCACATCACCCCGGTGCTAGCGGCGGGCGCTGCTGCGCTAGCTATCGCCGCGGCACCAACGGCCGCCGCCGAGCCGACGGCGGCACAGCCGACCAATCCGTCCATTGCCCAGGCGAGTCAGGTTGTCCCCACCGGTTTTCACGGCGGCGGCGGCGGCTTCCACGGCGGTTACGGCGGATTCCACGGCGGTTACGGCGGATTCCACGGCGATCGCGGCGGCTGGGGCTGGCACCCGTGGGGCTTGCCATGGGGCTGGGATCGACGTTAGCAGCGGTCAATAACGATGGCGGAAGCGGTGTTTGACATCGCTTCCCCATCGTTAGGTGTCTACTGGTTGGCGAAACCCGCTGCTGCCAACAACTTCTGCCCTACACCCCCGTACCGCGGTGCATGCTGACAGGCAGACACAGATTCCCGGTGGCGGACCCGCGGATGGGTGTCAGCAGTGACGACACGGCTTCGCCAGAGGGTAACTCTGGAACACGGACAGACACAACCAACTACCAAAGGAGCGCCACCATGCGCGTCAAACTGAGTTACATAACACCGTTGTTGGGTGCGGCCGCTGCCGCTACTGCGATCATCGCCGCACCGATTGCCGCCGCCGCCACTGCTGATCCGGGTGCGGTTCAGCAGTCCTGCGGCGCGAGCGGTTCTGGAACGATTTGTCAATCGCCGGGCAACACCCAGATCAACGACTCCCCACCGCCGGTCAATTTCTATCCCTACGGCGGCGAGGCCCTTCTGCTCGGCGGTGGCGGCGGCGGCGGATTCCACGGCGGTGGTGGACACCGGTAGCGGTCAATGACCTTGCGGGGGCGCCGGTGTGACATTCGTTGGCAGGCAGGCGCCCTTTCGCAACGTAGCGGCTGAGAGACACTCCAGCTAGCGGGAAGCATTGATTGGTGCCAGCGGTGACGACAGGCGTTCGCCGAGTCGCAATTCTGGAACACGTACATACAGATCCGGCCATCGAAGGAGAGCCACCATGCGGATCGGATTGAACTACATCGCACCACTGTTGACGGCGGGAGCTGCCGCGGTAGCTATCGCCGCCGCACCGATTGCCGCTGCCGCACCGACGGCCACGAGCGATCCAGCTCAGGTTCAACAGTCCTGCGCTTCTTTGGGGGGCACGCAAACCCAATGCCAGACGCCAGGCAATGCGCAGGTCAACGATGCGCCTCCGCAGGTCGATTACTTTCCCTACGCAGGGGGCGGGACCTAATCTCCTCGGGGTCAACGGACCCATGCCACCAAAATCGTTGTAGCCCCCGATGTATGGGTGCAGACACACGTTCTCGAGGCTATCCAGAACAAGGAGATGCTGTGTGGGGGAAGCGCCACGACATGACGGTGCGCGCCCGGTTGCCGTTTAACGCCGAGCCACCCGGCTCGGTGTTGGCTGGAGCTGAGATCACCGCTCTTGATGCCTTTTACAGTCGCAATCACGGTCAGTTTCCCGACATTGCGCCAGACCACTGGCGCCTGAGAGTCGACGGAACGGTCGACAAGCCGCTCACCTTGACCTATGACCAACTGACCAAGGAGTTCACCCCGCACTCGGTGATCGCGACGCTGGCATGCGCAGGCAACCGACGCGCCGAACTGCTGCAGGTGCGCCCGATACCGGGCAAGGACCCCTGGGCCCACGGAGCGATCTCGACCGCAGAATGGCGTGGAGCGAGGCTGGCAGAGGTTCTCGAGGCGGCCGGTGTGCACCATGACGGCGGCTTGCACGTGGCGTTCAGTGCCCCCGATGTGGCGCCCGAGGCCGTCCCCGTTCAGTCGTACGGCAGTTCCATTCCGCTGTCCAAGGCAATGTCGCAGGAAGTGCTGCTGGCGTGGGAGATGAATTCCGAACCTCTTCCACGCGTGCACGGAGGCCCGGTGCGGGTGGTGGTGCCGGGTTATATCGGGGCTCGCAGCGTCAAGTGGCTCACCGCAATCCGCGTGCAACCCGGCCCGTCGGAGAACTACTTTCAGGCCAGCGACTATCGCATCCTTCCTGCCGACGCCGATCCCGACACCGCGGCGCCAGGCGAGGGCATTTCGTTGTCGTCGCTGCCTCTCAACTGCGACATCCTGGTCCCCGGCGACGACAAGCAGATTCCTGCGGGCCCGCTGACGATCAGCGGGTGGGCCCTGGCTGGCGACGGTCGCGGCATCGGCCGCGTCGACGTTTCCCTCGACGGGGGTCGCATCTGGCGACAAGCCGACCTGCAACCCGTGATCAGCCCGTGGTCCTGGCGGCTGTGGTCAATGACCGTAGCGGTCCGACCGGGACCGATCAGTGTGACGGCCCGCGCGTGGGATGACACCGGCGTCACGCAACCAGAATCCCCGGCATCGTTGTGGAATCCGCGCGGGTACGGCAACAACGCGTGGGCTCGGGTCGATTTGACGATCGTATGACGGGGCAGAGCGGCCATCGCCGGCTTCCTAGCCGAGCACGCCGCAGCCGGTGTGGGCCGAGGCTGTCTCGCGTTCTTCTCACAAGTCCTTGTCTCGCTCATAGGCCCACCGTTCGCAGTGACGCTGAGCCCACTCCACCGTCCATCCCGTCAGGGCGGCGCATGAAACCGCGATCATCCATGTCATCGTTTGCCCCTTTTCACTAGGCGGTTGCGGTTAATGGTCGCGCTCTAGCAAACAGATGTCGTCACAGCTGGCGCCCAATTGCCGCCCCCGCCAGCTGGGATCTGCGCGTTCCCGCCAGTGGGTAGTCAACGGCGCTCTGCCGCACCTCGGAGGAATCACGGAGGCCCGCGCGGTTATGCTGAGTGCGCGCGGCTGGTTGAAGTCCGCCGAAGAGCGATTCGAGTTTCCTGGTGACGCCGAAGCAATCACGGCAACCTGGCTCGGCGCGGCTGCCGGGCAGCATTTTCGCGGGCAGAGGCTCCGACGCAGGACTGGGCCCGCGCACCATGGGCGTGCGTGTACTCGCGCTGGTGAACCGTCCCAAGGCTCCGTCGCTGGTGCTGGGTATCGCGGTCGCGGTGGCCTTCATGGTCGCCGAGACGCTCACCGTGTGTTCGCTCAACGTGGTTACCGACTCGACCGGCCGCTTCGGCACGCTCTTCCTGCTTGGCGTTCTGGTGGTTTCGATGGTGTGGGGATTCGGCTTGTCGATGACGATGTCGGTTGCCAGCGCCGTTGCATTCGCTTACTTCCGCAATTGGCCGACCGCCCAGTTCGCCCCGTTCGAACCCCAGAACTGGACGGTGATTGGGGTCTTCCTCGTCCTCGCGTTGGTGGCGAACGCACTGGCCGGCCTGGCGCGGGTCGGCGAGAGGTTCTTCGACCTGTCTCCCGACCTGTTGTGCATCGCAGGCCAGGAAAGGGTCATCAGAATCAACGCGGCCTTCAGTCAGATACTCGGCTATTCACTCGACGACTTGGCCTCACGCCCCTATCTCGATTTGGTCGTTGCCGAAGATCGAGATCACGTCGGTGCCTTGCTTGAACAGCTGCCCGGCGGTGCTGAGCCGGTGCGTTTCGAGAATCGGATGATCTGCAAGGAGGGTTCGCCGTGTTGGATCGAGTGGAGCGTCGTTTGGCATCGAGGCCTGTTCTACGGCGTTGGGCGCGACGTAACCGAACGCCGCCGCGACCAAGACGAATTGCACCAAGCGAAGGTCGTGGCCGATGCGAGCCGCAACAAACTAAGGCGGCTCGCCGACCAGCAGGCCGCGTTGCGGCGGGTGGCAACCGCAGTGGCGCGCGGGGCGAGCCCGTCGGAGGTATTCGCCGCAGTGTCCGACGAATTGGCAGGCGTCCTGCACGTGGTGAACGCGGGGCTCCTTCGATATGAGCCCGACGGCACGGGGCTCGTGATCGCCGTTCACTACGAGCCGGGGATTACGACGACGCCCCTCGGCGGGGAGCGCATTCCGTTGGACGGAGACGACGTGGGGGCCCGAGTGTTGCACACCGGACGACCGGCCCGGATTGACGACCACCCTAACGCCCCTGGTTCGGAAGCCGAGCGCATACGTCAGTCGGGCATCGGTGCGATCGTGGGAGTTCCCATCGTTGTCGACGGCGCGCTGTGGGGCGCCGCGATCGTCGGCTCGAGGGTCCCCGAGCCGCTGCCGCCGGACACCGAGGAGCGGATCGCCGATTTCGCCGATCTGGTCGCGACCGCGATCGCCAACGCCGCCACTCGAGCCGAACTGCAGGCGAGCCGCGACGCGCTGAGTGTGCTTGCGGAGCAGCAGGCCGGGCTGCGGCGCGTGGCGACGCTGGTTGCGCGTGGGGCAAGCCCGTCGGAGGTGTTTTCGACGGTGGCCGACGAGATGGCTGCATGCCTGCGTGCGCACAACGCATCGGTGAACCGCTTCGACGGCGACGAGGTGATCGTCCTCGCGCTGTCTCATCTCGACGAGGGAATGAAGTACAAGCCCGTCGTCGGCGAGCGCCACACGTTGGAGGGCGACAACATCGCAACGAGGGTGCTTCGGGCCGGCCGTTCTGCGCGACTTGACAGCTCGGACGCGGAACAGGCTCCGGGTTCCATCGCCGCACGCCTTCGTGAGATGGGGCTCCGCTGCACGGTGGCGGTGCCGATCGTCGTGGAGGGACACGTGTGGGGAATGGCGGCCGTCGGCTCGTCGGCACCTGAACCGCTGCCGCAGGACACCGAGGCACGCATCGGTGACTTCGCCGATCTTGTCGCAACGTCGATCGCCAACGCCGCTACCCGCGCCGAACTACAGGCGAGCCGCGCCCGCATCGTCGCGGCCGCCGACGACGCACGCCGCAGTTTGGAACGCGACCTGCACGACGGCGCCCAACAACGGCTGGTCTCGCTTGGGCTACAGGCGCGGCTGGCCGAGACGTCGGTGCCGCCGCAACTGGATGGCCTCAAAAGCCAGCTGTCCCGCGTCGTTTCGGGATTGATGGACGTCTCTGTAGATCTGCAAGAGATCTCGCGCGGAATTCATCCCGCGATCTTGTCCAAGGGCGGACTCGGTCCCGCGCTCAAGACCCTGGCCCGCCGCTCTACCGTTCCCGTCACCATCGACCCCGCTATCGACCGGCGCTTGCCTGACTCAGTCGAAGTTGGCGCCTACTACATCGTGGCCGAGGCGCTGACCAACGCGGCCAAGCATGCCCGCGCCACCCAGGTGGAAGTGTGCGCAGATTCCACGGATGAGAACCTCTATCTCTCGATTCGCGACGACGGAATCGGGGGCGCCGACATGGCCAAGGGCTCAGGGCTGATCGGTCTCAAAGATCGGGCCGAGGCCCTCGGCGGTCAGATGCAGCTAACGAGCCCGTCGGGGGCAGGCACGTCGCTGCACATCACAATCCCACTGGACAGTCCGTGAGGAAGCGACCAACTCAATGAACAGTCCTGACGAGTTCCATCCCGGGCTGTACGACAGCAGCGCAACGTATGTCGACCGGTCACTACGCACGCGAGTGCACCACATCAAGGCTTCAGACCTAAGTTCGGCGACCGCCCAGACCGCGGGCATGCGGCGACTTGCCGCGATTACCGGTGGCTCTGTCGGATCGGAGAGGATCTGGATGGGCGAGACCTGGGTGTCGCCGCAGACAGTGTCGGACAACCATCACCACGGCGAGTCCGAGACAGCGATCTTCGTCCGAAGCGGAAACCCCGAGTTCGTCTTCCACGACGGTGTACAGGAGGTCCGGATTGTCACCGCTGCGGGCGACTACATCTTCGTGCCGCCGTACGTTCCGCATCGAGAAGAGAACCCGCACACCGCCAATCCTGCCGTCATCGTGATTGCCCGCAGCACGCAAGAGGCAATAGTGGTGAATCTGCCTGCGTTGTACGCGCTCTCAGATCAGCCCGAGTGACGGGCTGGCGTCATTGGGGCCAACCCGACTGCGCGATGATGTTGACGAAGTCCTCCCGGATAAAGTGTGGATCAAAGTGCGCAAGGACGTCGTCGTTCATCGTGCCGAACGTCGTCTCCGGCCGGTCCTTCATGCCTTCGTAGAAGGCGCGTTGTATGCGATTCTTGAAGTCTGGGCGTGGGTGCGCGGCGGTGACGGCTGCGCGTTGCTCCTCGGTGATCTCATCGAGTTGCTGGCCGAGCACGTCGGTCTCCACGCCGAGGGTAACGAGATGGACCTCCGATTCGAGGTGTTCGGGGATGCCCGGGGTGGTGTGAAGGGCGATCGACAACCAGACCATCCTGGCTTCGGCAGAACTGTATCCATGATCCAGCAGGAATTGCCGGGCCATGTCGGCACCGTCGACTTCGAATCGCTGATGCTGGGTGCGGTATTTCGGTGTCAAGCCGAGGTCATGGAACATGGCGCCGACGTAGCCGAGTTCGGGATCGGGCGAAAGCCCGCGGCGACGTGACTTGAGCATGCCCCACAGGTAGACCCGCCGCGAGTGATGGAACAGCAGGTCGGCGTCCGCATCAAGGACCAATTCCGTGGCGGCCTTGACGACAACGGTGTCGGGGATGGCGACTCCAGCGATTGTTTCCGTCATTTCTCGCTCCTCGTCGTGGCGTGGGCCATGGTGACCTCGATTGCGAATCCGGCGACGAAGATCACCAATTGTGCTGGGAGATGGGCGCGGATCATCCGCCCGCACCCTGCACGAGTGAACCCGCGCGGACACCCTTCTCGACCCGCTCGCCCAGATCCACGTCGACGTTGCGAAAGTATTCGAAGGCGCGTTGCAGGACGGGCTCCGTCACGCCGTCGAGCAGATGGCCGACGATGTTGTCGGCCAACCGTTCCCGCTCGGCGTCGTTCATGACGTCGCGCACCAGGGTGCCGGCCTGGCCCCAGTCGTCGTCCTCGGCGCGCAGCGTGTAGGCGGTGCGCACCATTTCGCCGTCGGTGTGCCAGCCGGCGGGCTCACCGTAGCGCTCGGTGTCGGCCTGCGGGCCGCCCTTGGAGTTCGGCGCATACACCGGGTCGGAGGCCAACTCGTAGCGCATGTGGCCGGCAGTGCTGTAACTGTGCACCGGGGATTTGGGTGCGTTAACGGGCAGCTGGTTGTAGTTGGCGCCGATCCGGTAGCGCTGCGCGTCGGGATAGGCGAACATCCGGCCCAGCAGCATCTTGTCCGGACTCGCGCCGATACCGGGCACCAGGTTGGACGGCGCCCACGCGCCCTGTTCGATCTGGCTGTGGTTGTCCGTCGGATTGCGATCCAGCGTCAACCTTCCCACCTCGATGAGCGGATAGTCGGCGTGCGGCCAGACCTTGGTCAGATCGAACGGGTTGAACCGGTAGGTTTTGGCGTCCTCGAACGGCATGATCTGCATCTTCAGCGTCCACGACGGGTGCTCGCCGCGCTTGATCGCCTCGAACAGATCGCGGGTGTGGTAATCGGTGTCCACCGACACCAGCGCGTCCGCCTGGGCCTGGGTCAGGTTCTCGATGCCCTGATCGGTGATGAAGTGATACCGCACCCACACCTTCTCACCGGCGGCGTTGACCCACATAAAGGTATGCCCGCTGTAAAGGTTCATATACCGCCAGCTGCGCGGGATGCCGCGATCGCCCATCAGCCAGGTGACCTGGTGCGCGGACTCCGGAGACAGCGTCCAAAAGTCCCACTGCATGTCGTGATCACGCAGGTTGCTGTCGGCGCGACGCTTCTGCGAACGGATGAAACTCGGGAACTTCAACGGATCGCGCAGAAAGAACACCGGGGTGTCGTTGCCGACGATGTCGTAGTTGCCCTCGGTGGTGTAGAACTTCAGCGCGAACCCGCGCGGGTCACGCCAGGTATCTGGGCTGCCGCGCTCACCGGCCACCGTGGAAAACCGAATCACCGTCTCGGTCGTAGTGCCGGGCTGAAACACCGCCGCCTTCGTAAACGCGCTGACATCCCCGGTCACCTCGAAGCGGCCGAACGCGCCAGAACCCTTGGCGTGCGGCTGGCGCTCGGGCACCCGCTCACGGTTGAACTGTGCCAGCTGCTCGATCAAATAGTGATCGTGCAGCAGGATCGGCCCGTCCGGCCCGATGGTCAGCGAATGCTCGTCGCTTTCCACCGGAATACCGGCATTCGTCGTCGTCGGCGTAGGCGTTTCATCGGCCACGGGCTTGCCCTTCGGTAGTGGTGAAATACTTGTGTCCGTCGTCCAGATCCGGCACGGTGACCAGATTGCGGTCGAGGATTTCAGCGACCCACAGGACTAGTCGGGCGACGATGCTGTGCATGTTCGTTCCTTACTCGCTCTGCTGCAGCGCCATCCGCTGCAGGTGATGCCGTCGCGCGACTTGCCTCGCACGGCAGCCCATTCCCTGACGTAGCGCCGGAGTGGTCAGGAGGCGCAGCAGCGCCTCAGCCATCCCCGACACATCTCCCGGTCGGTAGACCAGTCCTGCGCTGGCCGGTACAACCACCCGCACGACTGCCGGTTCGGCCGGCGCGACCACGGGGCGCCCGACGCTCAACACGTCAAGGAGCGCGATCGACGCCACCGTTGGGCTCGGCACGACGACATCTGCGGCCGCGATCAGGAACGGCCAGCGGTCGGCGGGCAGATCCCTGACCACGTCAACACTGCTCCCCACACCGTGCGCGAACGTCCGCTGCATGACGGTGGCGCGGTGTGGGCCGGTCCCGAGGAGGACCAGCTGCGCGTTGCAGCGCAGCCGCACCGTAGCGAACGCGGCGGCCAGTTGTTCGGCGTGGGCGTTGTCGTCGAACGGACCCATCGAGACGATGGTCGGACGACCCGCCAAGCCGACCAACGATCGGGCGGTCACGGGGTTCAACGCTGAGGCCTCTGCGGTCACGGCAATATCGGGATGCATTGTCGCGGTGCGGAAATGGTTCATCACGCAATCTCCATCCGGCTGACGATCACTTGTCGTCGGGATTGAGGGCGAGGAACGTGACTCCCGCAGCCATTCCTGCGAGTACCTGGGCAACCAGGTATATCCAAAGCGTCGGCCAGGCGAACATGCCCATCACCGCAGCGCCGAGTGACACGGCCGGGTTGAACGCGCCACCCGAAATCGCGCCGACCGCGAATGCGCCTGCCACGACGGTGAATCCGATCGCCAGGCCGTAGAACGAATTATTGGGGTGGTGCTTGCTTGTGGCCACGTTGAGCACGACGTAACACAGCGCGAAGGTGAACAACAGCTCCACCACGAACGCGGCCAA
>JAOPVX010000304.1 GCA_025965975.1 Mycobacterium sp.
CCCCAACGTCAACGCCAGCTACAACGAGGAAACCAAGGAGATCACCTACTACGACGCCGAGCACCTTGGCTTCGCGGTCGACACCGACCAGGGTCTGCTGTCGCCGGTGATCCACAATGCCGGCGACTTGTCGCTGGCCGGTTTGGCACGGGCCATCGCCGACATCGCGGCCAGGGCGAGGACCGGTGACCTCAAGCCCGACGAGCTGTCCGGCGGCACGTTCACGATCACCACATCGGCAGCCAGGGCGCGCTGTTCGATACGCCGATCCTGGTCCCGCCGCAGGCGGCGATGCTGGGTACGGGTGCGATTGTCAAGCGGCCGCGGGTGATTGTCGACGAGTCGGGCAACGAGTCGATCGGCGTGCGGTCGGTGTGCTACCTGCCGCTGACCTACGACCACCGGCTGATCGACGGCGCCGACGCAGGCCGTTTCCTGACCACCATCAAGCGGCGGCTCGAAGAGGGCGCGTTCGAGGCCGATCTGGGTCTGTAGACAACCGTGGCCAACGCCGTCATCGCGATTGCGGGGTCCTCAGGCCTGATCGGTTCGGCATTGGTCTATGCACTGCGGGCCACCGACCGCCAGGTACTGCGGATCGTGCGCCGGGCTCCGTCGACCGCTGACGAGGTGTTCTGGAACCCCGACGCCGGCGAGTTCGACGCCAGCGCGCTGGCCGGCGTCGACGCAGTGGTGAACCTGTGCGGCGTCAACGTCGGCGAGAAGCGGTGGTCGGGCGCGTTCAAACAAAGCCTGCGGGACAGCCGCATCGGCCCGACCGAGGTGTTGTCCGCCGCGGTGGTCGAGGCCGGCGTTCCCACGTTGATCAACGCAAGCGCTGTCGGCTACTACGGCGACACCGGTGGCCGCACTGCCGACGAAACCGCCTCTGCCGGTGAAGGTTTCATGGCCCAGCTCTGCGAAGACTGGGAAGCCGCCACCTCGTTCGCCCAGCACGACGGCACCCGGGTGGTGCTGGTGCGCACGGGGCTGGTGCTGGCGCCGTCCGGCGGGATTTTGGGCCGCCTCAGGCCGCTGTTCTCATTCGGGCTCGGTGCCCGACTGGGCAACGGCCGCCAGTACATGCCGTGGATCAGTCTCGAGGACGAGGTGCGGGCGCTGCTGTTCACGATTTCGCACGACGATGTCGCGGGTCCCGTCAACCTGACCGGGCCTGCGCCAGTGACCAACGCCGAGTTCACCGCCGCGCTCGGCCGCACCGTGAACCGGCCCACCCCGCTGATCGTCCCGGGATTTGCGCTGCGCACCGTGCTGGGCGAATTCGCCGTGGAAGGACTGCTCGGCGGGCAGCGAGCGATCCCGGCGGCGCTGGAGCGCGCCGGCTTTGTCTTCCACCACAACACCATCGGCGAGGCGTTGGCCTTCGCCACAGCACCCAAGGACACATGACTGGGGTCCACGCGCAGCTGGGGAGTAGCGTTCACGCCGTGGCGGCATCCATCCGGTCGGCGACCACACCGATCGACGTAAGGCGGCTCGGCACCGTCGACTACCAGGCGGCCTTGCGGCTGCAGCGCGGGCTGGCCGACGCCAGAGTCGCAGGCGGTCCTGACACCCTGCTGCTACTGGAGCACCCGTCGGTGTACACCGCGGGCCGCCGCACGTTGCCCGAGGAGCGCCCGGTCGACGACACTCCCGTCGTCGACACCGACCGCGGCGGCAAGATCACCTGGCACGGGCCTGGGCAGCTGGTCGGCTATCCGATCATCGGCATGGCCGAACCGCTCGATGTGGTGAATTTCGTTCGGCGCCTTGAGGAAGCGATGATCAAGGTGTGCGCGGGGCTGGGTCTGGAAACCGGACGCGTCGAGGGCCGCTCTGGGGTTTGGGTGCACGGCCCGAATGTTGGCGGGACTGCGACCCACGCACGCAAGATCGGCGCCATCGGCATCCGGGTGTCACGCGGGACCACACTGCACGGCTTCGCGCTCAACTGTGACTGCGATCTGAGCGCTTACTCCGCAATCGTGCCTTGCGGCATCGCCGACGCGGGTGTGACCTCGCTGACCGCCGAACTCGGCCGCCGCGTTCCGGTGGCCGACGTGATGGCTCCGGTGACCGACGCCGTGTGTGACGCGCTCGATGGCCGCCTGGTAGTAGCGTTGACGTAGTGACAGTCACCCCGGAGGGCCGCAGATTATTGCGTGTGGAAGTTCGTAATTCCGAGACGCCGATCGAGCGCAAGCCGCCGTGGATCAAGACCCGCGCCAAGATGGGCCCTGAGTACATGGAGCTCAAGGCGCTGGTCCGGCGCGAGGGCCTGCACACCGTCTGCGAGGAGGCCGGCTGCCCGAACATCTTCGAGTGCTGGGAGGACCGCGAGGCCACCTTCCTGATCGGCGGCGAGCAGTGCACCCGTCGCTGCGATTTCTGCCAGATCGACACCGGCAAGCCGGCCGAACTCGACCGCGACGAACCGCGTCGGGTCGCCGAGAGCGTGGCCGCGATGGGGCTGCGCTACTCGACGGTCACCGGCGTGGCCCGCGACGACCTGGCAGACGGTGGGGCCTGGCTGTACGCGGAAACCGTGCGCGCCATCAAGGAGCTCAACCCTAATACCGGCGTCGAGTTGCTGATCCCCGACTTCAACGGCGAGCCGGCGCTGCTGGATCAGGTCTTCGAGGCGCGGCCAGAAGTGTTGGCGCACAACGTCGAAACCGTTCCGCGCATATTCAAGCGGATCCGCCCCGCGTTCCGCTACGACCGCAGCCTCGCGGTGCTGACCGCGGCCCGCGATTACGGCCTTGTCACCAAGTCCAATCTCATCCTCGGCATGGGCGAGACACCCGACGAGGTGCGCACCGCGCTTCGCGATCTGTCCGACGCCGGCTGCGACATCGTCACCATCACCCAGTACCTGCGGCCGTCGGGGCGTCACCATCCGGTGGCGCGCTGGGTCAAGCCCGAGGAGTTCGTCGAGCACGAGCAGTTCGCTGCCGGCCTTGGCTTCGCCGGAGTACTTGCAGGTCCCCTTGTTCGGTCCTCGTATCGGGCAGGCAGGCTTTACGGGCAGGCTGCGCGGCGCGCCGCCGTCCGGATTTCGGGCCAAGAAGGCGCCGTATCCTGAACACGTGACTTCGCTGACGGCGGCCGCCGTGAGGTTCGACCGCAACCGCAGACTATTCTCGGCTGTGCATCCGGTTGTCTGTCCGAAGCCATCCGAAACCAACCTTTCCCAAACGGCGGAAGCCGCCGATTCACTCGGAGTGCAGTAATGGCGAAACCCCGTGATCCCGCTGCGACGAAGGCCGCCAAGGCCGAGGCAAAGGCGGCCAGCAAGGCGGCCTCAAAGCAGCGCCGCAGCCAGTTGTGGCAGGCGTTTCAGATTCAGCGCAAGGAGGACAACCGCCTCCTGCCCTACATGATCGGCGCATTCGTGCTGATCGTGGCCGCGTCGGCGGTCTTCGGGGTGCTCTCCGGTGGGTTCACCGGGTACATGATGATCCCGCTTGGCGTCGTGCTCGGCGCGCTGGTGGCCTTCATCATCTTCGGCCGCCGCGCGCAGAAGTCGGTGTATCGCAAGGCGGACGGGCAGTCCGGCGCCGCGGCGTGGGCGCTGGACAACCTGCGCGGCAAGTGGCGGGTCACCCCTGGCGTCGCCGCCACCGGCCACTTCGACGCCGTGCACCGGGTGATCGGGCGCCCCGGCGTGATCCTCGTCGGCGAAGGGTCGCCGACCCGCGTCAAGCCCCTGCTCGCCCAGGAAAAGAAGCGCACCGCGCGGCTCGTCGGCGACATCCCGATCTACGACATCATGGTCGGCAAGGGCGAGGGCGAAGTGCCGCTGGCCAAGCTCGAACGGCACCTGACCAAACTGCCCGCGAACATCACGGTCAAGCAGATGGACTCGCTGGAGTCGCGGCTGGCCGCGCTGGGCACCAAGGTCGGCCCCGCCGCGCTGCCCAAGGGACCGCTGCCGTCGCAGGCGAAGGCGCGCAACGTGCAGCGCAGCGTCCGCAGGCGCTAGGCTCGGCCGGTCTGTTCCTCGCGCAAGCGCTAGGCTCGGCCGGTCTGTTCTTCGCGCAAGCGCTCATCATCCCCGGTCTGTTCTTCGCGCAAGCGCTCATCACCTCCTGACCACTGCGGTGTTCGTCACCTGGTCCTGCAGTCCTCGCATGTCGCTGTCGGTGATCAGCGCCGGGATGACCACCGAGATCAGCACTCCACGCACCACCGCTCGACCGAATCCGACGTGCTGACGGCCGTCGACCGGCACGACAAGCAGCCCGAGTGCGAACTGGCCGGGGGTGAACCCGAACAGCCGCACCGACACGGCGCCCAGCACGAACCAGATCACCAGGACGGCGGTGGACAGCGTCGCCATCGTCCCGATGCCGACGGTCATCGCCAGTGCCGCCAGCCCGTAAGCGATCAACCAATCGACGAACAGCGCGGCGATCCGCCTGCCCATCCCGGCAAGAGACCGAGGGCCGGTCTGCGGGAAACCGAGCCGCTGACCCGGATAGTCGTTGGGTGCTTGGTCCTGGCTGCCCGACGCTCCGTCTGGTTCTTGGGCTCCCGCCCCTGACAGCCAGGACCCGATCGTGCGCGCCATAATGTCAGGATAAAGCGGGCCAAAACGGGCCCGCCGGCCGCCGCTTCAGCAGGATTGCGTAACTTCGGCGCAACATGCGGTTGACGACGGTGCAACATCGTGTCCATAGCGTCAACCCGCGGGTTTACCAGATATAAGGAGAGTCCTCATTGGCAGACAAGACGGCCGACGACATCATCAAGCTGATCAAGGACGAAGAAGTCGAGTACGTCGACATCCGCTTCTGCGATCTGCCCG
>JAOPVX010000324.1 GCA_025965975.1 Mycobacterium sp.
CGCGGGCGACGAACTGCGCCTCGATGCCGGCCTTGTCCAGCGCGTCCCGCAGGAACAGCGCGTTGGTGGCGAAGCCGACGAGTCCCACGGTTCCGGACGGCTGCATCCAGACCTCGCGGAAGGCCGACGCCAGGTAGTACGACAGGGTGCCCGGGTACGTCTCGGCCCACGCCACCGACGGCTTGACGTCGCTGAACGCCGTGATGGCTTCGCGCAGTTCCTGCACCGGGCCGGCCGCGGCGGCCGGGACCTGCACACGGGCGATCAGGCCCGCCACGCGTGGGTCCTCGGCGGCGCGGTGGATGGCGGCGACGGCTTCGCGCAGCACCAGCGGCCGACCACCACCGGCGATCATCGCGAGCGGGTCGAAGCCGCTGGTCTCCGCCGGCACCGAGAGCAGGTCGAGCTCGAGCACACAGCCGTTCGGCACGCCGTGATGGCGGACGGTGTCGACCCGCCTGACCAGTGCGCGGACGTCGTCGGTGCCGGGAATCCCGGGCAGGAAAGCAAACATACCGTCGAGCCTACCGACGCGCGTCCAATGGGCCGGGCCTGCGGCGGTCGTACGGTGGTGAGGTGAGGTTCTCGATTTCGATCCACCAGCGGGACATCAACGGCTTCGACGCGGACGGACTGCGCAGCTATCTGCGGCGGGCCGAGGAGCTCGGCTTCGAGGGCGGGTGGGTCCTCGAACAGGTCGTCGGCCCGGCGCCACTGATCGCGCCGATGGAGCTACTGGCCTGGGCGGCCGCCTGCACCAGCCGGCTGCGTCTCGGGGTCGCGGTGATGATCAGCTCACTGCACGACCCGCTGCAGCTCGCTGCGACCGCGACCGCGGTGGACCGACTCAGTCACGGCCGCTTGGACTTCGGCGTCGCGCCCGGCGGCGGCTTTCGCCCGTTCGCCGCCTTCGGCGTGGACAGGGCCACGTTCATCGGCAGCTTCACCGAGGGCCTTCAACTCATGAAAGCGGCCTGGGCAGACGAACCGAAGGTGACGTTCCACGGGCGCTTCCGTAATGTCGACAGCCTGCTCATCCAGCCGAAACCGGTACAGCGTCCGCACCCGCCGATCTGGTTCGGGGGCACCGTGCCCGCGGCACTGGCCCGGGCCGTGCGCCACGGCGATGCCTTCATGGGTGCGGGTTCATCCACCACCGCGAGTTTCGCCAAAGTGGTGCCGACCCTGCGTCGTGAGCTGGCCGACCAGGGCAAGGACCCGGCGGGCTTCACCATCGGCAAGCGGGTGTATCTGATGGTCGACGACGACGCCGGGCGCGCCCGGGAGCGGGTGATCGCGGGACTGCACCGGATCTACGGCGAGATGCCCGGCATCGAAGACGTCCCGGTGTCGGGCACGCCCGACGATGTGGTGCGGGGTCTGAAAGAGGTCATCGACGCCGGCGCCGAGACGATCCTGCTCAACCCGGTGGGCGAGAACGTCGCCGAAGACCAGGAGCAGATGGAAAGGCTCGCGGCAGAGGTGGTCCCGCGGCTCAGCTGAGACTACGAGACCTCGGTCACCGAACCGCCCGTCGCGGTGATCTTCTCCCGCGCGCTGCCGCTGAACTTGTGCGCACTGACGTTGACCTTGACGGTGATCTTGCCGTCGCCGAGCACCTTCACCAGCGTGTTCTTGCGCACCGCACCCTTGGCCACCAGTTCGTCCACGCCGACATCGCCGCCCTCGGGGAACAGCCGGTTGAGGTCGCCGACGTTGACGACCTCGTACTCGGTCCGGAACCGGTTTTTGAAGCCCTTGAGCTTGGGCAGCCGCATGTGGATCGGCATCTGGCCGCCCTCGAAGGTGACCGGCACGTTCTTGCGGGCCTTGGTGCCCTTGGTGCCGCGACCGGCGGTCTTGCCCTTGGAGCCCTCACCGCGACCGACGCGGGTGCGCGCGGTCTTTGAGCCCGGTGCCGGGCGCAGATCGTGCAGCTTGATCGTCACTTGTTCTTCCCCTCGGCGGGTTCCACCTCGACGAGGTGGTTCACCACGGCCAGCAGACCGCGGGTCTGCGAATTGTCCTCACGGACCACCGACTGGCGGATCTTTCGCAGTCCCAGGGTCCGCAGGCTTTCGCGCTGCTTCCACCGGGAACCGATGGTGCTGCGCACCTGGGTGATCTTCAGTTCTGCCATGGCTATGCCGTTCCCTCACGCGCTGCGGTAGCGGCCAGCGCTTCGCTCTCCCTGCGGGCACGCAGCATGCTGGGCGGTGCGACGTCCTCGATGGGCAGGCCGCGGCGGGCCGCGACTTCCTCGGGACGCTGCAGCATCTTCAGCGCGGCCACGGTGGCATGCACCACGTTGATCGCGTTGTCGCTGCCCAGCGACTTGGCCAGGATGTCGTGCACGCCGGCACATTCCAGCACCGCACGGCACGCGCCGCCGGCGATCACGCCGGTACCGGGGCTGGCCGGGCGAAGCATGACGACACCGGCCGCTGCCTCACCCTGAACCGGATGGGTGACGGTGCCGCCGATCAGCGGAACCCGGAAGAAGCCCTTGCGCGCCTCCTCCACACCCTTGGCGATGGCGGCCGGAACTTCCTTGGCCTTGCCATAGCCGACACCGACCATGCCGTTGCCGTCGCCCACGATCACCAGGGCGGTGAAGCTGAAGCGCCGACCACCCTTGACGACCTTGGACACGCGGTTGATCGCGACGACCCGTTCCAGGTAATTGCTCTTGTCACCGCCGTCACGACCACCGCGGCCGCCGCGATCGTCGCGCCGACCCCGACCGTCGCGGTTGTCACCGCGGTTGTCTCCACGATTGTCTGACCTGGTGGCGCCGCTCGGAGCGTCAGCCATCATGCAGTCCTTCCATTGCTCTTCATCATCAGAACTTCAGTCCGCCTTCGCGGGCGGCGTCGGCGAGTGCCGCGATCCGCCCGCCGTAGGTGTAGCCACCGCGGTCGAACACCACGGTCTCGATCCCGGCGGCCTTGGCGCGCTCGGCGATGAGCTGGCCGACCCGCACGCTGTGCGCCTTCTTGTCACCTTCCACCGCACGCACGTCAGCCTCGATGGACGACGCGGCGGCGAGGGTGGTGCCGTTCAGGTCGTTCACCAGCTGCACGTGAATGTGCCGCGAGGAGCGGTTGACCACCAGGCGGGGTCGTTCGGCGGTCCCGGCGACCTTCTTACGCAGCCGGGCGTGCCGGCGTATCCGGGACACCCGCCGGGTGGCCGAAACGCTCTTTCCGACCGGCTTGTGCCCGTTGGTGGCTGTTGCTGTCTGGGCCATGACTACTTACCTGTCTTTCCGACCTTGCGGCGGATCTGCTCACCCTCGTACCGCACGCCCTTGCCTTTGTAGGGGTCCGGGCGGCGCAGCCGACGGATGTTCGCCGAGATCTGGCCGACTTTCTGCTTGTCGATCCCGCTGACCGAGAACTTGGTGGGCGTCTCCACGGCGAACGTGATGCCCTCCGGAGCCTCGATCACCACGGGGTGGCTGTATCCGAGCGCGAACTCGAGGGTGTTGCCCTTGAGCGCGACGCGGTAACCGACGCCGAAGATCTCCATCCTGCGCGTATAACCCTCGGTGACACCGGTGACCAGGTTGGCCACCAGGGTGCGCGACAGTCCATGCAGCGAGCGGTTGAGCCGCTCGTCGTCGGGACGGGTCACCACGATGGCGCCGTCGTCGGCACGCGAGACCGCGATCGGCTCGGCGACCGCGAGGGCCAGGGTGCCCTTGGGGCCCTTGACCGAGACGTGCTGCCCGTCGATCGTCACGTCGACACCGGTGGGCACCGGGACCGGTTGCTTTCCAATTCGCGACATAGTTCTACTCTCCTGTCCCGGCTACCACACGTACGCGAGGACTTCGCCGCCCACGCCGTGCCTGGATGCCTGGCGGTCGGTGAGCAGACCAGAGGACGTGGAGATGATCGCCACACCCAGGCCACCCAGAACCCGCGGCAGGTTGGTGGATTTCGCGTACACCCGAAGACCGGGCTTGGAGACCCGGCGTAGGCCGGAGATGCTGCGCTCGCGGCTCGGGCCGTACTTCAGCTGCACCACCAGCGCCTTGCCCACCCGAGCATCCTCGGTGTGGTAGTCGCTGATGTAACCCTCCTTCTTGAGGATCTCGGCCATGTTGGCCTTGATCTTCGAGTGCGGCAGGGTCACCTCGTCGTGGTACGCCGAATTGGCGTTGCGCAGACGTGTCAAGAAGTCTGCGATCGGGTCCGTCATGGTCATGACAGCCGTGTCACCTTCCTCGCAGCGGTTCCCTCATCGAGGCCTGCTGCGCAGTTGTCTGGATATCTCCAGGTTGTTTTGGGGTGGGTTGAAGTAGAAATCGCTGTTACCAGCTGCTCTTCTGGACGCCGGGCAGTTCGCCGGCGTGCGCCATCTCACGCAGGCAGATCCGGCACAGCCCGAACTTGCGGTACACCGCGTGCGGGCGACCGCACCTGTTGCAGCGGGTGTAGGCGCGCACTGCGAACTTCGGCTTCTTGTTGGCCTTGATGACCAATGCCTTTTTTGCCATCTGCTCAGTTCTCCTTGAACGGAAAGCCGAGGGCCCGCAACAGCGCTCGTCATTCGTCGTCGTTCGTCGCCGAGGTGACGACGGTGATGTCCATGCCACGGGGCCGGTCGATGGAGTCCACGTCGATCTCGTGGAACACCGACTGCTCGGTCAGCCCGAAGGTGAAGTTGCCGGTACCGTCGAACTGCTTGGGCGATAGGCCGCGGAAGTCGCGGATACGCGGCAGCGCGATCGAAATCAGCCGGTCGAGGAACTCCCACATCCGGTCGCCGCGCAGCGTGACACGCGCGCCGATCGGCATGCCTTCGCGCAGCTTGAACTGTGCGATCGACTTGCGGGCCTTGCGTACCTCCGGCTTCTGGCCGGTGATCAGCGCCAGGTCGTTGACCGCGCCGTTGATCAGCTTGGCGTCGCGGGCGGCGTCGCCGACGCCCATGTTGACGACGACCTTCACCACGCCAGGGATCTGCATGACGTTGGCGTAGCCGAATTCCTTGAACAGCGCGTCCTTGATCTCCTGGCGGTAGCGCTGCTTGAGGCGGGGCAAAGGCCTTTGGTCCGGCCCGGCCGGACGTGTCTTCTCAGAAGTAGTCATGTCAGATGTCCTTGCCGTTGGTCTTGGCGATGCGGACCTTCTTGCCGGTCTCGTCGTCGACGCGGTAGCTGACGCGGGTCGGCTTGCCGTCCGAGTCGATGAGCATCACGTTCGAAACGGCAATCGCCGCCTCCTGGGTGACGATCCCGCCGGAGGCCGCGCCGCGTTCGGTGCGCGAAACGGGAGTGTGCTTCTTGATCCGGTTCACACCCTCGACGAGCACCTTGTTACGGGTCGGGTAGGCCTGCAGCACCTTGCCCTTTGCGCCCTTGTCCTTACCGGAGATGACGAGCACCGTGTCGCCCTTGTGAACCTTCATCTACAACACCTCCGGAGCAAGCGAGACGATCTTCATGAAGCGCTTCTCGCGCAGCTCGCGGCCGACCGGGCCGAAGATCCGCGTGCCACGCGGATCGTTGTCGGGCTTGATGATGACGGCGGCGTTCTCGTCGAACTTGATGTAGCTGCCGTCGGCGCGGCGGCGCTCCTTGACAGTGCGCACCACGACGGCCTTGACCACTTCGCCGCGCTTGACGTTGCCGCCGGGAATGGCGTCCTTGACGGTCGCCACGATGATGTCGCCGATGCCGGCGTAGCGCCGCGACGAGCCGCCGAGCACGCGGATGCACAAGATCTCCTTGGCGCCCGTGTTGTCGGCGACCTTGAGCCGCGATTCCTGCTGAATCACTCGATCTCCTCGACCTGGTTATGTATGCACGCCAGATACCGACCTGACGTGCGCGGTCTTGTGTCACCGAAGGGCACGCAGGGTTTTCCGCGATGAGCGCTTGCGCGAAGAGCAATCAAGCACCGAAGAGAACCGAGGTCTGCCCAAGGCAACCAGTGAATTCTAGGGGACGACCAGCTCAGAACCAAATCGCCGCTGGTCAGCCTTCCCCGTTGTCGCGACTATGTATGTCTGATGTCGGTCCCCGGGCGTCGTGCGGTGAGATTGGGGCGTGTGTCCTGCCAGATAGTTGACAGCGGTGCGCCTTCCCGGGAATCGGCGACCTGGAACGGCGATCAGAGGTGTCCGGTGCGCAGGCGCGGCATAGGAGCAGCGACATTAGAGCTGCATGTGGAGACGCCGGTGTGGGCAGGTGGTGCCGGTGCATGTGGCCGGCTCCGCCGTTGAAATCGCCCAGCTAGGTTGGCCACGGTGCCATCGTGGGTTCCGCGAAGATGAGCATGGCGACGGTGAACACCTGCCGCTGTCATGTGGTTACGAACACCGGGTAAGCGTCCAGCGGGGACCCGCTGTGTTGGGCGGCGCGGCGATAGGTCTGGGTTGTCGGAGGTCAGCCCTAGCGTGGTGGTGTGCAAAGGCGTTACCGGTACCGCATGGAACCGACACCAGCTCAGCGGCGGAGTCTGGCCAGGGTGTGTTCGGGTGTTGCCGGGTGGTGTTCAACGACCCGCTCCGCGGGCGCGACGAGGCCTATCGGGCCGGGGTGAAACTGTCGGACAGTGAGATATTCAGCGCCGGGTGATCACCCAGGCCAAGAGGACTACCGAACGCGGCTGGCTTGCCGAGGTCCCGAGTGTGGCGTTGGTGCAGTCGGTCAACGACTCAAGGCGCGCATGGCGCAACTTCTTCGACTCGCACAGGGGCAAGCGGCCGGGCCGGCCGCGGATGAAATCCAAGAAGGATAACCGGCAGTCGTTCCGGCTCACCCGCAACGGATTTTGTGTGCGTGCAACTGGCCGGTTGTTTGTAGCGAGAGTCGGCGAGATTCGGGTGCGCTGGTCGCGCGACCTGCCGAGCGAACCGTCCTCAGTCACGATCATCCGCGAACCCGACGGGCACTACTACGCAAGTTTCGTAGTCGACGTTCCCGCGGCACCGCTGCCGGAGGTGGCGCCGGAGGCCGGGGTGGATATGGGTATCACTCAGTTGGCGACGGTGGCCACGACCGATGGGGCGCGCACCGATATTGCGAATCCGAAGCATCTGGGCCGCAACGTGCGCAAACTGCGTCGGCTGGAGCGGGAGAAGTCTCGCCGGCAGAAAGGATCGATCAACAGGGACAGGACGCGCCGCAAGATCGCGATCGAGCACGGGAAGGTGGCGCGGTCGCGTCGGGATATCACCACAAACGGGCTTTGGCGTTGGTGCGCGAGAACCAAGTGATCCACGTCGAGGACCTCAACATCGCGGGCAATGGTCGTCAACCGTCGGCTCGCGCGGGCCATCAGCGATGCTGGGTGGGGCCAGTTTGTGCGGATCATCCGCGAGAAGGCCGACCGCTACGGGCGGACCGTGCATAACGTCTCGCGCTGGCTGGCGTCAAGCAAGACGTGCTCGGTGTGCGGACATCGGCTCGACGAGCGGCCCTTGGAGATCCGGGGCTGGACCTGCCCGGCATGCCGGGTGGTCCACGACCGCGACCATAACGCCGCCAAGGTTATTCTCGCCGCCGGGCGGGCGGAGAGACTAAACGCATTCCACGACAGTGGACGGGACCGCGCCAACGGTTCCGGTGGAGCCCATGTAAGCCCTCCCACGACACGGGGGCAAAGGGCGATGAAGCAGGAAGCACCCCGACAGCGGCATAGCCGCAAGGGAATCCCCGCCATTTATGGCAGGGAGCACGTCAAATTTCGCGGGCGTTCACCTGCACGTACCGCGGACAGTCAAACTGGAATGCGATGACAAGATGATCGCCGTTGCGGCGTTGGGTCTGGCGGCCGCGTTCCTGTTCGCGTTGTCGGCAGTCCTGCAGCAACGCGCCGCGCGCACGATCGTCGGCGGAGATACCACATCGCTGCGAGACGCGGCCGGGGTCAAAAGGCTGTTCGGCCGCCTGGTGCGAAGCAGGACGTGGCTGGCAGGTTGGGTGACAAACCTGTGCGGGGTCGGCACCCAGGCGGCGGCACTCAAGGCCGGATCGGTGGCAGCGGTCCAGCCGCTGATGGCGGCGCAGCTGTTGTTCGTGCTGTCACTGGCGTCAGGAGAGCAACGCCGCTGGCCGTCGGCGCGCGACTGGTTGTCGGCGCTCGCGGTCTGCGCCGGCCTCGTGCTCCTACTGACTGCCGACGCATCGCCGCTGACCGGCGCGCCACACCGGCACCGTGTGCTGCTCGCGACGGCGTGCATGGTCGGCCTCATAGTGATGCTGCGCCAGGTCAGTCGACACGCGCTTCCTTGGCTGGCCGGTTCGCTTGTCGGTGTCGCCGCCGGCCTGTGCCACGCCCTCAATGCCGTTTATCTGAAGCTGACGGTCGAGGATCTGTTTCACGGCGGCGCGCTGGCCACGCTCTTCGACTGGCCTGTCTATGCATTGGCCCTGACCGCGGTGAGCGGAATGTTGTTGGTACAGATAGCGTTTGCCAGCGGGCCATTGCCACCCGCCGTTGCCGCCATGAGCGTCACCAACCCCGTCGCCAGCTTCGTGTTGGGGATCCTCGCCTTCGACGCGCCGGCTCCGCGCGGCGCAGGCGTGCTGTCGGCCATCGCCGTGTCGGGAGTGCTGATCGCGGTCGGCATCGTCGGCTTGGCCAACGCGTCCAGCACACGGCGGTTGTACCGGGCCGATGCCAACCGCGGCGAACGTGCCGTCGTGGCCGCCTGAAGCCACCTCGGCCGATCCGTTCACAACCAAGGCACTCGACGCTGACGATGGTTGCCATGCAATTGGCCGATGCTGTCGTGCTGGTCACGGGTGCGTCGGCCGGAATCGGCCACGCCGTCGCGAACCGCTTCGCGGCGAGAGGCGCCCAGGTGCTGGTGCATGGCCGCGACCCGCAGCGCACAGCCGACGTCGCCCGCGAGGTCGGCGGGCGGGCCCTGATCGCGGACCTGAGCTCGCCTTCGGACCGGCAGCGACTCGCCACCGAGGCACTCAATGCGTTCGGACGCGTCGACGTCCTGGTGAACAACGCCGGATTCGGCTATTTCGGACCTGTGTCGGCCATGGCTGTCGACGTGATTCGGCGGCTCATCGAGGTCGATCTGCTCGCCGCGATCGAGCTCACCCGTTCACTGCTGCCTGGGATGGTCGAAAACAGACACGGCGCGATCTGCTTCGTGACGTCCATCGCCGGTCGCACCGGTGTTGCCGGTGAAGCCGTCTACTCGGCAACCAAGGCCGGCCTCGACGCGTTCGCCGAAAGCCTGCGGGCCGAGACCACCAGATCCGGCGTCAACATCAGCGTCGTCGTTCCCGGCGTGGTCGACACCGGGTTCTTCGCGACCCGGGGCCATCCGTATGAGCGCACACGGCCGCGACCGATACCTGCCGACACTGTGGCCGATGCCGTGGTCCGAGCGGTTGACCGCGACCGCGCCGAAGAGTGGAGACCACGGTGGCTCCGGATCGCCCCAACGGTGCGCGCGCTGGCTCCCGGCGCGTTCCGGCGGCTTGCGGTCCGCTTCGGTGGTCAGGGTGACACGGCCTGACTGGCCACGCAGCGGAACCCGATGTGGGTCGTCGCGCTGTCCTGTGACTGAGGTGAGCGGGCCGCCGGGCGGTACCGGTGGCAGTACTCGGGCGCGCACAGGTGTGAGCCGCCCTTGAGGGTTTGATTGACGGCAGGGTCGGCGGTTAAGGCGGGCCCGCAGCAGGCCGTCGCGGGCTGGTCCTGCCAGTGGTGCGCCGAGAACGGCGTCGTCGTCCACTCCCACACGTTGCCGATCATGTCGACCAGGCCGAACCCGTTCGGGGGAAACGTCGCGACCGGCGATGTGCCCACCCAGCCGAGCGCGCCGTCGTTGCGGTACGGGAACCGCCCCTGCCAGGTGTTGGACATCAACTGACCGCCAGGAGCAACGTCGTCACCCCACGCATATGTCGTGGTGGCGCCTCCGCGGGCCGCGTACTCCCACTCGGCCTCGGTTGGCAGTCGACGGCCCGCCCACCTGGCGTAGGCTGCCGCGTCGGGGTAGGCGACCTGCACCACCGGGTGGTCGAGCCGGTTCTCGATACCGCTGTCAAGGCCGAACGGGTGACGCCAGCTGGCGCCCGGCACCCAGTCCCACCACTGCCGCCAATCGCGCAGATCCACCGGGCCGCTGGTGGACCGGAACACCAACGCTCCTGGCACCAGATCCTGCGGCGCCGCTCCGGGATACAGGGCGGGATCCGGGGACTGCTCCGCGACGGTGATGTAGCCGGTGTCGGCGACGAACTCGGCGAACTGGGCGTTGGTCACCGGATGGCGCTCGACGGCGCAAGCGCCGACGGTCGCGGTGTGCACCGGTGCCTCTTCCGGATAGAACTGCGTCGAGCCCATCCGAAACGGTCCGCCCGGCAGCTCGACGAGCTCGGTGAGCATGGGTTCAGGGTAGGACGTTCAGGGTAGGACGATCAGGGTAGGACGATCAGGGTAGGACGATGTCGAAATCGTCGGTCAGTACCTCAGCCGCCGCATCGAAGCCGGGTGTTCCCGTCGGGGCCTGCACGTGCACGGCGACGAGATAGTTGTTGCCTCTGTTGGTCCAGACATGGACGACGCGGTCCTCGTATTGGACGGCATTCTGGGGCGTATCCGACCAGGCACCCATCAGCTTCTGCCCGCTGTATCCGCATAGTTCGCCGGGCAGCAGGCTGACGCTGCTGACGGCCGATTCGGCCATCAGGTCATCGGCGTACTTCCTGAACGCGGCGGCCGGATCCAGCTGGGTCTGGGCGATCGTGACCGTCGCCTGCATGCCGCGTGGGCCGTCCAGCCGGCTACCGACATCACCGCTGCCCCCAGACATCGACCAGCCGTCCGGGACCCCGATCGTGATCCGGGGCGCCCGCGGATCGTCGACCCCGGCGGTCATCCTGACCGCAGGCTTGATCGTCTGAGTGCAAGTGGCGGTGTTGGGCGCTACCGGCGCCCGCGACGTCGGAAGGACGCCGAACGTGGACGGGTCGGCCTCCTGCGTCGGCCCGGTCATTGCCGATGGCGGCGACGACGCGATCCCGCCGGGCCCGGCCTCGCCGGCGACGGGCACACCCTCACTCGTCCTGACGCAGGCCGACACCAATACGGCCGCCAGGCAAAGCAGGATGAACGTCGTCCATCGGATAAGTTTCATCAATCCTTCGAGAACGCCAGCGCAAGTTCCGTTTCCAGCGTCTCATACGGTGCGCCGGAAAGATCCACGGTGACCTGAGCAATGCTGCCGCCGGTGAACTCGAACGGCGCCTTGTACACGCTCGACACTCCCGAGCCGCTGTTGCGCCCGATGCTGATGCTGGCACCCGCCAGGCCGAACGTGCCGGGATGTGCCTTCACATCCGGCAGCGACGCGACGGCCTGTTCATCGATGTAGAGCGTCGCCTCGCCCACCGGGGTATGGCTGTTCTCCACCGTGCCGCCGCGCTCGAAGCGGACACCGAACACGTGCCTGCCCAGTGGAACCGGTCCAGGTGAGGACAGCTTCTGCTCCTGCTCGCCGAGGAAGTTGTAGATGTAGTGCAGTCGGCCGTCCTGGAGGAACAACACGTGGCCGCCGTGTGCGCCGCCCTGCTTGAACAGCACACCCTCGGCGCCGGTGGTGTCGACGGTCACGTCGGCCAGCACGGCGAACGATTGGCCGCGTATCTCGGCGGCGGCGCCGATGCCGACCTCGGCGGTGTTCGGGTAGTACGTATACCTCGTACGTGTGCCGACGAGGTAAGGGCGCCACCGCGTCATGGTTTCCAGGATGTTCAGATCGGCGAGCGGCAACCCGTTGTACTTGTCGGCCTCGGAGAACCACAACGCTTTGAGCTCTTCCAGCTTCTCGGGGTTCGTCGCGGCCAGGTCGTCACATTGGCTGCGGTCGGCCTCGATGTGGAACAACTCCCAGCGGTCCTGGTCGAAGTGCGACCAACCGGCCGGTGTCGCCGCGTGCACGGTGTTGGCGAACCAGCCCCTGTGCCAGATCCCGCGGGTTCCCAGCATGGTGTAGAACTGCGTCTCCTTGCCGGTGGGCAAGACCGGATCATCAAGGGCCACTTTGAAGCTCACGCCCTCCAGCGGCTTCTGCGGGACGCCGTTGACCGTTGCCGGCGGGTCGATACCCAGCAGGTCGTACACCGTCGGAGTGATGTCGCAGACGTTGATGTAGTTGTCTCGCACCTCCCCGTGTGCGGCAATTCCGTTGGGCCAGGAGATGATTGCGGTGTCGGCGATGCCGCCCTCATGGGACGCGTAGCGCTTGAACAACTTGTAGGGCGTGTTGAACGCCATCGCCCAACCGATCGGGTAGTGGTTATAGGTCTGCGGCCCGCCGAGGTGGTCGAAGACCTTCATGCTCTCCTCGACCGTGTCGATGTAGCCGTTGAAGAACTTGACCTCGTTCACCGACCCGTTCGGCCCGCCCTCGCCGCTGGCGCCGTTATCGGAGATCACCACGATGATGGTGTTGTCGAGCTGGCCGGAGTCCGCCAAATAGTCCAGGATGCGTCCGATTTGGGCATCGGTGTAGGACAGGAAGCCGGCAAACACCTCGGCCATCCGGCAGAACAGCCGCTTCTCTTCGTCGGAGAGCGAGTCCCACGGCCGCACGGTGTCCTGCGGCGGCCACGGTTCACCGTTGGGTCCCTTGACGTCGAGGTACGGGTTGATGGGTGAGAGCACGGTTTCGGGCGGGACGATGTCGAGCCTCTTCTGATTCTCCAGCACGATCTCGCGGTAGGCCTCATAGCCCATGTCGAACCTGCCCGCGTAGCGATCGGCCCACTCCTTGAACACGTGGTGCGGCGCGTGCCCTGCGCCCGGGCAGACATAGCTGAACCATGGCTTGTCAGGGGCGATCACCTTCGCGTCGCGGATGAACTCGATTGTCTTGTCCGCGATGTCTTTTGACAGGTGATAGCCGTCCTCTGGAGTGGCCGGCGGGCTGACGGGGTGGTTGTCGTACACCAGGTCCGGGTACCACTGGTCGGTCTCGCCGCCCATGAAGCCGTAGAACCGCTCAAAGCCACGGGACAGCGGCCAATGGCGTTTGGTGGACGCCAGATTGGCTTCCTCCAGAGGCGTCAGATGCCATTTGCCGACGCAGTAGGTGTTGTAGCCATTCGCGTTGAGCACCTCCGACAGCAGCGCGGTGTCATAGGGGATGCGCCCGTTGCAGTTCGGGAAGCCGTCGGTGAACTCCTCGATGGTCGCCATTCCGACCGTGGTGGCGTTGCGCCCGGTCAGCAGCGAAGCCCGCGTCGGTGAGCACAGCGCGGTGGTGTGGAACTGCGACAGCCGCACGCCGCGTTCGGCGATGCGGCTCATGGTCGGCATGTCCACCAGCCCGCCGAAGCAATCCCATGTCGCGATGCCGGTGTCATCCCAGACGAGATACAAGACGTTGGGCGCATCCTCGGGTGCCGTCGGCGCGGCGTACGGGCCCCAGTCCGGCTCGGAATCCCGGATGTCCAGCTCGATCTTGCCGTTGAATTCCGTCGCCATGGCAGCCTCGTCCCGGGTATCGGATCGTCGTGTCGTCGACGATCGGACGGACACTACACCCGCGGTGTATCGGTCAGCTGAGAAATTGACGACGGCGGCATTACGGTTTTCCGGTTCAACCACCACTGCACCGTCAACAGTGGAATCGTCCAGCCCAACCCCCCGCCCACGCCGGCCACGAACCACACGAAGTGCTCTTCGTTAGCCCCAAAGATGCCCTTCGCCCTCGATATCCGGGCTCGGCACCCCCTCAACGCATAACGGCGCGGCAGGCTTCGCTTGACGTTACGGACCGCTCGGTTGCAGACCCCGAACAATCGGGATGCTTGACGCTGGGCTTCGACACCGCCCGTTTCCAGACGACACCGCCAGCCTGCTACCGGGCCTCCTGACAGCTACCCGGACCGGACTCACACCGGCAAGCGACGACGAGCTTACAAATCAGCGATCAACCACTCACATAGTCAATCACCAACTCTCACTGGACGCACAGATCGAATGCGATATCACCTTTTCGATTCACCTCGCTCTGGTCACGTCCGGCTGCCGAGCTACGTCAAGGACATAGGAGGACCACGAAATGGCCAACGAAACCCACGACGCCGGACCGATCACGCTCATCAACGTCTTCGAGATACGCCATGACGACGTCGAACTGTTCGTACAGGAGTGGCAGGAACGCGCGCAGTTCTTGGGCAGACAACCAGGTTTCCGGTCGTTGCGGCTTCTCCGCGCGCTGACGCCGCACTCGCGCTTCCAGCTGGTCAATGTCGCCGAGTGGGATAGCGCCGAGGCGTTGAATGCGGCAACGGCGCAGGACATCTTCCGGCAGAGCACGCACCGTTCCATGCAGGACTTCGCGGTTGCCGCTCACCCCGCGCTCTACCGCATCGTCATCGAAGCCACTGCGGAGTAGCGATGCCAAAACCGTATCGAGTCGGTGTCTTTGTGCGATCCAACAACGCGGTGATGCGATCGCTCATCCGCGCCGGCGTCAGGATTGGAACGTTCACCGTTCTGACGGTGCCCGGCCGGAGAACAGCGCGACCGGTGCACGTCCCACTTGTGGTGTTTCCCCATGGCGGCAACCGCTATCTGGTTGCGTCGTACGGGGTTGTCAATTGGGTGCGCAACCTTCGCGCCGCTGACGGCAGGGCCGAACTTCGCCGCGGCCGCGCAATCGAGAAGATCACCGCGGTCGAACTGTCTGCTGAACGAGCCGGCCCGATCCTGCGTTTCAGCTTGCAGACCGGTCCGCCTGGCATTCCGCGACTCATCGTCCGCATGCTCCGGCGGTTCTTCGTGCTGCCTATCTCGATGCCGACATGAGCTCGTCGGAAGACGATTTTGCCCGATCGGCACGCAACCACCCGGTGTTTCTGGTGCAGAGTGCGTGAGCGGCTGCGGTATCAATCACGTCGCTGCAGCGGCAGATGCCCACATTAGTTAATCCAGGCTGTCTGCCTGTGACTTCGCGGTGGCCACGCGCCCGGTAGCCATGCAGGAAGATCGCGACGGTGGGAGTATGCCGAGCGTGGCGACACGCAAACCGCAGACGATCTCCTATCCAGCCCTTGGCTCACGCCCCCACCGTCATGACGACTTCTCGGTGGATCCGCACGTAGTCGTGCTGTTCGGCGCGACGGGCGACCTGGCAAGACGAAAGTTGATTCCCGGCTTGGCCTATCTGGACCAGTCCGACCTGGCGCCCAATATCGAAATCGTCGCCACCTCGCTGGAGGACATGTCACGAGACGAATTCCTCAAGCTGGCCAAGTCAGCCATCGACGACTTCGGGACGCACAAGGTCACGAAGGAACAGTGGGCCCGGTTCGCCGAAACGGTCACCTATGTCCCGCAGAGCGCGGGTCCCGACGCGCTGGCCGCCGCCGTCGCCACTGCCGAGGCGAAGCTCGGACCGGAAGCGCGCCGGCTGCACTATCTCTCGGTGCCGCCGAAGGCCGCTCGCGCGGTGATCACTACGCTGCGGGACGCGAAGCTGGTGGAGCGGTCCCGCGTCGTCATGGAGAAGCCGTTCGGCACCGACCTGGCCAGCGCCGTGGAGCTGAACAACTTCGTGCATGAGACATTCCACGAGAACCAGATCTTCCGCATCGACCACTTTCTCGGCAAGGAAGCCGCGCAGAACATCCTGGCGTTCCGGTTCGCCAACGGCCTGTTCGAACCGATCTGGAACCGCAACTTCATCGACCACATCCAGATCGACATCCCCGAGACCCTCGGCTTGGACGAACGCGCGAACTTCTACGAGAGCACCGGCGCCTACAAGGACATGGTGGTCACCCACCTGTTCCAGGTGATGGCGTTCGTCGTGATGGAGCCACCGACCGCATTGGAGCCCCGCGCCATCAGCGAGGAGAAGAACAAGGTGTTCCGGTCGATGCTGCCGGTGGATCCGGCGCACGTCGTGCGTGGTCAATACACCGGCTATCGCGAATGCGATGATGTGGCAAAGGATTCCGACACCGAGACTTTCATCGCGCTAAAGGTGGGTATCGACAACTGGCGGTGGGCCGGTGTGCCGATCTATCTGCGGACCGGCAAGCGGATGGCCCAGGGGATTCGCATCATCTCGATCGCGTTCAAGGAGGCGCCGCGTACCATGTTCCCGCCGGGCTCCGGCGTGGGCTCCCAGGGCCCGGACCACCTGACGTTCGACCTCGCCGACGCGTCCAAGGTGTCGCTGTCGTTCTATGGCAAGCGACCAGGGCCTGGCATGAAGCTCGACAAGCTGTCGATGCAGTTCTCGACACAGGAGATTGACTCCGTCGGCGATGTGCTGGAGGCGTACGAGCGGCTGATCCTGGACGCCATGCGCGGTGACCACACGTTGTTCACCACCGCCGAAGGCATCGAGTCGCTATGGGAGCGGTCAGCCGACTTGCTGGCCGACCCGCCGCCGTCCAAGCCGTACCCGCCGGGAACCTGGGGACCCAATGCGATCCATCAGCTGATCGCGCCCAATGCGTGGCGGCTGCCGTTCGAGCGCGGGTGGCGCGAGGCCAAGAACAACAACCACTAGTACTCCTGCTCAAGCTGGGCCCCCGCGCAAAACGCAACAGCCCCCGCACGCCGAGAGCATGCGGGGGCTGCGTTGCTTATACGGCTACTTGGCCCTCTCGAGGACCTCGACGAGCCGCCAGCGCTTGGTCGCCGACAGCGGACGGGTCTCCATCAGCGAAACCCGGTCGCCGACACCGGCGACGCCGTTCTCGTCGTGCGCCTTCACCTTGGTGGTGGTGCGGATGATCTTGCCGTAGAGCGGGTGCTTCACCCGGTCCTCGAGCTCGACCACGATCGTCTTCTGCATCTTGTCCGACACCACGTAGCCGATGCGCGTCTTACGCCGGCCGCGCGGCTTCTCGGTGCGCGGGGTGTGCTTGGGGCCCTTGTCTTTCGACGCGGTCTTTGCGTCTGCCATTACGATTCCTCACCGGCGGGTCCGGAAGCCAGACCCAACTCACGTTCGCGCAGCACTGTGTACACACGCGCAATTTCCTGACGCACCGTACGAAGCCGACGGTTGTTGGCGAGCTGACCGGTCGCCATCTGGAAGCGCAGATTGAACAGCTCTTCCTTGGACTCGCGCAAGCGATCCTTCAACTCGTCGTCGGTTAGTTCGCGCAGTTCGCCCGTCGACACTCCCACCGCCATCAGAAGTGCTCCTCTCGGGTAACGATGCGTGCCTTGATCGGCAGCTTGTGGATCGCGCGGGTCAACGCTTCACGCGCGACCTGCTCGTCGGGGTAGCTCAGCTCGAACAACACTCGGCCGGGCTTGACGTTGGCCACCCACCACTCCGGCGAACCCTTGCCCGAACCCATCCGGGTTTCGGCCGGCTTTTTGGTCAGCGGACGGTCAGGGAAGATGTTGATCCACACCTTGCCACCACGCTTGATGTGCCGGTTGATGGCGATACGAGCGGACTCGATCTGCCGGTTGGTGATGTAGGCGTGCTCCAGCGCCTGGATGCCGTAGTCACCAAAGCTCACCGACGTCCCGCCGCTGGCGATGCCACGCTGCTTGGGGTGGTGTTGCTTGCGGTGCTTGACCTGGCGGGGAATCAACATGCCTCAGCTCTCCGGAGTTTCTGTGGGCACAGACGGAGAAGCCTCGCCGGCGGCCTCGGCGCTAGCCTCGGTCGTCGCTTCGACGGCGGGCGCGTCCTCGGCACCCGATGCGGCACGACCGGCGTCGGTGCTCGTCGCGGTCGTACCCGACGCGCCGCTGCGACGCGGACGGGTGCCCGACGGACGCTCGCGGCGCGGACGATCCGCACCAGCCGGAACCGCCGCGGTCAGCTCACGCTTGCCACCAACGATGTCGCCCTTGTAGATCCACACCTTCACGCCGATCCGGCCGAATGTCGTCTTGGCCTCGTACAGGCCGTAATCGATGTCGGCGCGCAGCGTGTGCAGCGGCACTCGGCCCTCGCGGTAGAACTCCGAGCGGCTCATCTCGGCGCCGCCGAGGCGGCCGGAGCACTGCACCCGGATGCCCTTGACGTTGGGCTGGCGCATCGCCGACTGGATCGCCTTGCGCATCGCGCG
The DNA here is from genome assembly GCA_025965975.1 of Mycobacterium sp. Taxonomy (GTDB): domain Bacteria; phylum Actinomycetota; class Actinomycetes; order Mycobacteriales; family Mycobacteriaceae; genus Mycobacterium. Next base: position 18,047 of record JAOPVX010000324.1, read on the forward strand.
GCGGAACGCCACGCGGTTCGAAAGCTGCTCTGCCACACCCTGAGCCACCAGCTGCGCCACCGACTCGGGGTTCTTCACCTCGAGGATGTTCAGCTGCACCTGCTTACCGGTCAGCTTCTCCAAGTCGGCACGGATGCGGTCGGCCTCGGTGCCGCGGCGGCCGATGACGATGCCTGGCCGCGCGGTGTGGATGTCGACGCGAACCCGGTCACGGGTGCGTTCGATCTCCACGTCGGCGATGCCGGCGCGCTCGAGTCCGGTGGCCAGCAGCCGACGGATCGCCACGTCTTCCTTGACGTAGTCCTTGTACTGCTTATCGGCATACCACCGGGACTTCCAGTCGGTGGTGATACCGAGCCGAAAGCCGTGGGGGTTGATCTTCTGGCCCACTACTGCGAGCCTCCCTTCGCTTCATCGGAAGCTTCAGCAGTCTTCTTCGCCGGCGCTTTCTTAGCGGCGGCCTTATTGGCAGGTGCCGTCTTGGCAGGTGCCGTCTCGGCGGTGGTCGCTTCTGCGGTCGCCTTCGTCGCAGGACCCGATGTCGCCGCCGGTGCGGCTCCGGCTGCCTTCTTGGAAGCGGCGGCCTTGCTGCCCTGAGCGCGACGGGCGCGGGCGGTGCCGGCGGACTGGCCGGTCCGCTCCTCGCGCGACGGCCGGCTCTCGACGACCACCGTGATGTGGCTGGTGCGCTTGCGGATTCGGAACGCACGTCCCTGTGCGCGCGGCCGGATGCGCTTCGCGGTCGGACCCTCGTCGGCGTAGACAGTGGCCACCACGAGGGTGGACGGATCCAGCCCCTCGTTGTTCTGCGCGTTGGCAGCGGCGCTGGCGATGACCTTGGCGACCGGCTCGCTGGCGGCCTGCGGCGCCCACCGCAGGATGTCAAGGGCGTCGGTCACCGACTTGCCACGCACCAGGTCGATGACCCGGCGCGCCTTGCTCGCCGAGACGTGCACGAAGCGCGCCTTCGCGACCGCGGACGGATATTCAGTCGTAGTACTCACCGGCGCTTGGCCTTCCGGTCGTCCTTGATGTGACCCTTGAACGTGCGCGTCGGCGCGAACTCGCCGAGCTTGTGCCCGACCATCGCCTCGGTGACGAACACCGGGACATGCTTGCGGCCGTCGTGCACCGCGAAGGTGTGCCCGATGAAGTCGGGGATGATGGTCGACCGACGCGACCAGGTCTTGATGACCTGCTTGGTGTTCTTCTCGTTCTGGACGTCGACCTTCTTGAGCAGATGGTCGTCGACGAACGGACCCTTTTTCAGGCTGCGGGGCATCGGCTAACTCCTACCGGTGGTGCTTCTTGCCGGTGCGCCGGCGTCGGACGATGAGCTTGTCGCTTGGCTTGTGTTTCTTGCGGGTACGGCCCTCGGGCTTACCCCACGGGCTGACCGGGTGACGGCCGCCGGAGGTCTTACCCTCGCCACCGCCGTGCGGGTGGTCAACCGGGTTCATCACGACACCACGAACGGTGGGGCGCTTGCCCTTCCACCGCATGCGGCCGGCCTTACCCCAGTTGATGTTGGCCTGTTCGGCGTTACCGACCTCGCCGACGGTGGCGCGGCAGCGCACGTCGACGCGGCGGATCTCACCGGAGGGCATGCGCACGGAGGCGTAGGTGCCTTCCTTGCCGAGCAGCTGGATGCTGGAGCCAGCCGACCGCGCTAGCTTGGCGCCGCCGCCGGGCCGCAGCTCCACCGCGTGGATCAAGGTACCCGCGGGGATGTTGCGCAGCGGCAGGTTGTTGCCGGGCTTGATGTCGGCGTTGGCGCCGGACTCCACGATGTCGCCCTGCGAGAGCCCCTGCGGCGCAATGATGTAGCGCTTCTCACCGTCGAGGAAGTGCAGCAGCGCGATGTTCGCGGTGCGGTTTGGGTCGTACTCGATGTGCGCGACCTTGGCGTTGACGCCGTCCTTGTCGTTGCGACGGAAGTCGACCACGCGGTAGGCGCGCTTGTGCCCGCCGCCCTTGTGCCGGGTGGTGATTCGACCGTGCGCGTTGCGGCCGCCCTTGCCGTGCAGCGGGCGAACCAGCGACTTCTCCGGATGGTCGCGAGTGATCTCGGCGAAATCGGAGACGCTGGCACCGCGACGGCCCGGGGTCGTCGGCTTGTACTTGCGAATTCCCATGATTCTCTAGGTCTCTCTTGCTTCCCGCCGGCTACGCCGGCGCTCCGAACAGGTCGATCGGCTTGCTGCCCGCGGCCAACGTGACGATGGCGCGTTTGGTGCTCTTGCGCGTGCCGAACCCGGCGCGGGTGCGCTTGCGCTTGCCCTGCCGGTTGAGGGTGTTCACCGACGCGACCTCGACTTTGAAGATCTTCTCGATAGCGATCTTGATCTGCGTCTTGTTCGAGCCGGGGTGCACCACAAACGTGTACACGTTGTCCTCGATCAGCCCGTAGGACTTCTCGGAGATGACCGGGGACAGGATGATGTCGCGGGGATCAGTCACGGTTGCCATCAGGCCGAAACCTCCTCGGCGGTCTTCGAATTGGCGCTGATGTAGCTGTCAAGCGCCTCAACGCTGAACACCACATCGTCGGCCTTCAGCACGTCGTGGGTGTTGAGCTGGTCCGGCGAGAGCACATGCACACCAGGCAGATTGCGCGCGCTGAGTGCGCCGGTCTCGTCGTTGCGGCCGATCACGATCAGCACCTGCTTGCGTTCGGTCAGCGTGGCCAGGAACGCCTTGGCGCTCTTGGTCGACGGGGTCTGACCCTCCACCAGCTCGGTGATCGCGTGGATGCGCCCGTTGCGGGCCCGATCCGAGAGCGCCCCGCGCAATGCGGCGGCGATCATCTTCTTCGGGGTGCGCTGGCTGTAGTCGCGCGGCTTCGGGCCATGCACGACGCCACCGCCGGTGAACTGCGGCGCACGCGTCGAACCCTGACGGGCGCGGCCGGTGCCCTTCTGCCGGTACGGCTTCTTGCCGCCACCGCGCACCTCGCCGCGCGTCTTTGTCGAGTGCGTGCCCTGACGGGCCGCGGCCTGCTGTGCGGTCACCACCTGGTGCATGAGCGCGATGTTGGGCTCGACGTCGAACAGCTCGGCGGGCAGCTCGACGGAGCCGTCTGTCTTGCCGGCTGGGGTGTGAACGTCAATCTTTAAAGTCTTGGCAGCCATTTACTTCTCGCCTCGCTTGATTGCGCTGCGGACCATCACCAATCCACCGTTGCGTCCGGGGATGGCGCCCTTGATCAGCAGCACACCGTTTTCGGCATCGACCTTGTGCACCACCAGGTTCTGGGTGGTCACGCGGTCGCTGCCCATTCGGCCCGACATGCGGGTGCCCTTGAACACCCGTCCCGGGGTGGCGCAGCCACCGATGGAGCCGGGACGACGGTGCACCGCCTGCGCACCGTGGCTGGCACCCTGGCCGGAAAAGCCGTGGCGCTTCATGGTGCCGGCGAAGCCCTTGCCCTTGGAGGTGCCCGTCACGTCGACGTAGGTGCCGTCGGCGAAGATCTCGGCGGTTAGCTCCTGGCCGACCTCGTACTCCGAGGCCGCTGCCTCGTCGTCGAGGCGCAGCTCGGCGAGGTGGCGGCGCTGGTTAACGCCCGCGGCCGTGAACTGACCCGTCCGCGGCTTGATCACCTTGCGCGGGCTGATCTCGCCGTAGGCCAGCTGCACGGCGGAATAGCCGTCGAGCTCGGGGGTACGGATCCGCGTCACGACATTGGGGCCGGCCTTGATGACCGTCACAGGAACGACCCGGTTGTTCTCGTCGAACACCTGCGTCATGCCCAGCTTGGTGCCCAGAATGCCTTTTCGTGCCATTTCTAAGGGTCTCCTACTGGATGTTTACATCGACGCTGGCCGGCAGATCGATGCGCATCAGGGCGTCAACGGTCTTCGGCGTCGGGTCGAGGATGTCGATCAGTCGCTTGTGCGTACGCATCTCGAAGTGCTCCCGCGAGTCCTTGTACTTATGCGGGGACC
>JAOPVX010000350.1 GCA_025965975.1 Mycobacterium sp.
GCAGCCAGGTCAGCCTCGGTCGGGGCGTACGTGAGGTGTCCGTGCCGGCCGCACGCCCTGTGCTCCCGGTTGGACACGGCCGTTGCCTACCCAGGCTCCAGGGGAGCGATGCAGGACGGCAGCACCCCGGGCGCCCCCCGGACGATCGACTCCCCCTCGTCGGGACCGGCGCAGATGTCGGGACGGGGCACCCCAGCCGCGAGCGCCGAAGGACCACGGCCCTTTCGGGTGAGCCTCGGAGCGCGTCTGTGAACTTGTCAGCCCGACGTGGTCCGTGCCGGCTCGGCCGAGGGCCCCGCCGCGATGAGTTCCGGCCGGGTCGCGGGTCTGTTCTGGTGTCGTAGGACGTCGTACGACGCTGCCCGGCACGAGACACCACGGAGGACGCCATGACGACCACGCCGGACGACCCGACCACCGCGCTGCCCGGCCGTCCGCCCGTCGTTGACCTGGCCACCTGGCAGGCCGCCCGTGACGAGCTTCTGGTCCGCGAGAAGGCCCACACCCGCGAGGGCGACGCCCTCGCCGCGGCCCGCCGCCGGCTGCCGATGGTGGAGCTCGACGGGACGGTCGAGGTCGTCGGGCCCGACGGCCCGGTCCCGTTCCTGGACCTGTTCCAGGGCCGTGACGAGCTCGTGGTCTACAAGCACATGTGGTACGACGGCGCGCCGCACCAGGGCCAGTGCGAGGGCTGCACCACCACGGCCTGGCACGTGAAGGACGCCGTCTACCTCAACGCCCGCGGCGTCTCGTTCGCCGTCCTGACCACGGGCCGGTGGGACGAGGTGGCCTCCTACGTCGGGGTCATGGGCTACACCCAGCCCTGGTACTCGGTGCGCGACGTGGATGCGCCGGTCGGCGGCAGCATGGGTTACATCACCTGCTTCCTGCGCGACGGCGACCGCGTGTTCCTCACCTACTCCACGACGGGCCGCGGTAACGAGCCGATCAACGGATCCCTCGGCCTGCTCGACATGACGCCCTACGGCCGCGGCGAGGCGTGGGAGGACAACCCCGAGGGCTGGCCCGAGGGGCGCAGCTCGTGCTGGTCTTGGCGCTCGGACGCGGACGGGAACGCCACCTGGGGCCCGACCAGCCGCCCGGTGCCGCAGTGGACCCGCCCCGGCGCGACCGCCGTGGAGACCCTCGGCCGGCACGGCCACCCCCACTGACGCGCCTTCGTCGACGGCGTCGGCAAAGGTGTTGGGTGCCGGGTGGGAGCTCCGGACGATGCGAACGGCCCCCGCGCGCTCGATCGGTGGCCGGTTCGCCCGGAAGGTGAAGGACTCCTGCCTGATGGTGCGTCGGCTCCAATTCACAAACGTCACATCTACCCCACAAATCACACAGGCATCAGTATTCATTTTATTCACAATTAGCACTTTAGAACCGCAAGCATCAACATCATCAACCGCCACATCACGGTTCTCTGAATTGCACACCAGTGGCGACTGAGACCGTCGCGCGGAACCAGACCTTAACAAGGCCTCGCTGACCTGCAGTTATGCTGCTCCCTCGCGGCCGTGTTCAGCAGTCTCATCGACCTCATAAGACGCATAACTATTAAATAAACTCAAAGAATATAATTAGACTCATTAGCACGTCTGTTTAACTCACACCTCATCAGTAAGCTCAGTATCACGACCGAGCGTAGGGAATCGCCTCTCGCCCTGGCCTGTATTGATATGCGCGTCCCCGCACGACCTCACGAAAGGATCGACATGCGTGTGCGCAAGGCCGTCACCGTGCTCGCGATAACCGGTGCGATCGCGATGGCTCAAATGGTCCTGGAAGTCCCGTCTGCTGACGCTGAACCCAACTGGGACGCAATGGCTCGATGCGAATCGGGAGGGAACTGGTCAGCCAACACCGGCAACGGCTACTACGGTGGACTTCAGTTCACACCGGCCACGTGGGCCGCGAACGGGGGTGTCGGATCACCCGCCGCCGCGAGTCGCGATCAGCAGATACGGGTTGCGCGCAACGTGCTGCAGACCCAGGGACTCGGAGCATGGCCGGTCTGCGGCGGTCCAATGGGGTTGGCGGCTGGCACGTGCCGCGCGATGGTGGCCTGGATTCCTCTCGGGAATCTGCCCCATCTGTGCAGCGTGCTGCTCAATCCCTTCACGTGAGGCACGATTCGTCGCCGTGCACAGGGCAGGGTGCATCCGGCAGGTCGGTCGGATTGCGCGGGCTGTGCAGCCCTACCTGCAGCCCGTCCTCACGCCAGAGCCGGTGAACCTTCTTCACGTTGACGTGGTGGCCTTGGTCGTGGCGCAGCCGGCTCGGCGTGCGTGATCCATCGGGTGGGGGAGAGCCGTGCCGAATCGAATGGGATGGTCGCGGTGTTCTGCGATGAGTTTCAGGCACCCGCCGCCTCCATATTGACGAGAGCTGCCCAGCGAGCCGCAGGCGGCCGAAACCCCGCCACTAGCGAGGAGCCAGAAGTGAGTGATCTGCTTGAGAGCGCCGTCGCCGCGCACGGCGGCCTGGACCGATGGAATCAAGTCAAGTCGATCACCGTCGACGCCTCGATCACCGGGGCCCTCTGGTACGTCAAGAGCAAGTGTGACGCGCTCAAGGACGTTCGCTTCGAGGTGGACACCACGCGGCAACTGCTGACGATGGACTTCGTCGGTCAAGACAAACGGTCGGTCTTCGAGCCCCTCCGTGTCGTCATCCAGCGCCGTGACGGCGTGCTGATCGACGCACGCGACGACCCGGAGAGGTCGTTTGATGGTCATCAGCTCGAGACCCCATGGGACAACATTCATCTCGCTTATTTCAGCGGGGAGGCGCTGTGGACGTATCTGAATACGCCGTTCCTCTACGCCTGGCCCGGGTTCGTGACCGAAGAGATCACCCCGATCGAGGTCGACGGTGAAACGTGGCGGCGGCTGAAAGTGACGTTCCCAGATCACATCAAGAGCCATACCCGCCAACAGATCTCGTGCTTCGGCCCGGACGGGCTGCTGCGCCGCTCTGACTTCACCATCGATGTCATCGGCGGGGCGACCGGGCTGGTCTACGCCACCGACTACCGCGACGTCGACGGCATCATCATCCCGACCACGCGACGAGGCTACGCCTGGCAGGGCGACTACCAGCTCGTCCCGGAGCCGCTGCTGGTCGCCATCGACATGGGCGAGATCACCATCCGCTGACCTCGCACGCTCTGCGCCGATTCACGCACGATCACGCGCGCCGCGGCTGTTACGTCGTAGGGCTGCGTGCAGGTCGATGAGTCGGGCCACTGCCGCGCCTCTACATATGTGGGATTTCGATTTCCCGATGTGACGCCGACGCGCACCGTCGGCCCGCCAACGGGCTTGACCGCCCCGGAAGAAAGGTAAGTACACGATGACGACAGTGGCGGTTTTCGGGGCAACCGGCTATTCCGGCGGGAACATCGCCGCCGAGGCGCTGTCTCGCGGGCACCGGGTGATCGCGGTGGCACGCAACACCGGCCCGCTGGCCGGCCGCGCCGACCTCGACGTGCGGCAGGGTTCTTTGTTCGACAAGCAGTTCGTCCGCGAAATCGCCGCTGAGGCGGACGTGATTGTGGTTGCCCTGCAGGCGCATGGCACCGGCCTGGCCGAATACATCCCGACGCTGGGGCGTATCGCCGCCGACAACGCGGTGCGCATCGGCGTGGTCGGCGGTGCCGGCAACCTGCGGGTTTCGCCCGATGGGCCGCGCGCGCTCGACACTGCGATCTTCCCAGATGAGTACAGGGAGGATGGCATCGCGCATGCCGAGGTGATGGCGCGGCTGCGTGCACTGCCTGAGGGCGTGGACTGGTTCAGCCTATCCCCACCGGCCCTGTACAACTCCGAGAATCGTGGCGAGCGCACGGGGATGTTCCGGGTTGGCCAGGACGTGCTACTCGTCGACGCCGTTGGCAACTCCCACATCGGCGGCGCGGACTATGCCATCGCCTTTGTCGACGAAATCGACACGCCGAGGCATCAGCGAGCCCTCTTCACCGTTGCCTACTGATCGGAGATGGCCCGGCGATACCGTGTGGGACTGGGACTTTGGGCGGCGTCGCCGATGATTCCGAAAATCGCAGCGCCTCTGTACACCTAGGAGGCGATCAATATGGCGAAAGCAGCTGTGGTGCTGTACCACACCACGAGCGAGGCGGCCGAACACAATCGGCGGCTGATCGAGGATGTGCTGACTGAGCTTGCCGTGCAGGACCCGGGAGGACTGCACTACCAGGCGTTCCGATTCGACGACGGTTTGGGATTCATGCATGTCGCCGTCTTTGACGGCACGACGGATCCGTTTGATCGCTGCGCCGCCTACCGCGAGTTTCACCGAGATCTCGGCCGCCGGCTGGTGGCACCGCCGAAGGTGATGAAGGCCGTGCTGATCGGTTTCTACCGTCCGGGGTGTGCATCTGCGATGAGTTTCACCCACTTGCCGCCTCCATATTGACCAGGAGGTGACAGCAATGCCCAACGCGGTCGTTGTTCAGTACCGAACTCGAGCCGACTCGGCCGAAGCCAATCGGCGGCTCATCGACGCAGTGTTCGAGGAACTTCGGGATCTTCGGCCCGCCGGATTCAGTTACATGGTGTTTGCGCTCGAAGACCGCGTCGGATTCCTGCACGTGGCAGTGGCCGAGTCGAATGAGGATCCGCTGACCCAGACAGCGGCATTTCACCGGTTCCAGGAACACATCGGCGAGCGTTTGGTAGGCCCCCCTGACTTCAAGTCGATGACCATCCTGGGTTCATACGGCGGATAGGAACGGTGATGAAAGTTTCCGGGATCGCTTCGAGGCAAGAGTGGCTTGCGGCTCGTCTGGATCTGTTGGCGAAGGAGAAAGCCGCGAGCCGGCAGCTCGCTGCCCTTGCCGAGCAGCGGCGTTCGCTTCCCGCCGTCGAGATCGACAAGGACTATGCGTTCGAGGGCCCAAAGGGCACAGTCCGGCTCATCGATCTGTTCGAAGGCCGCAGCCAGCTCATCGTCTACCACTTCATGTGGCTGAACGACACCGACGAGGGTTGCCCGAGTTGCTCGTTCGCTGTGGACAACATGCCAGATCCGATCCACCTGAATTGAGGGTGCGGATACCACGTTGGCGCTGGTGTCGCGCGCGCCGTATCAGCGTTTGAGCCAATTCAAGGCGCGCATGGGCTGGCACCTGCCTTGGTACTCGTCGCAGGGCGGTGACTTCAACTACGACTTGCATGTCAGCAACGACGAGTCGATAACGCCGATCGAATACAACTACAAAGACAAAGCCACCCTCGAGCGTGAGGGGCTGGCTTACGTGGCGGCCAACGGTGCCGACGGGCAAGGCATCAGTGTCTTCGTTCGCGACGACGGCGGGATCTACCACACGTATTCGGCCTACGGGGTAGGCGCCGATGTCATGCTGAGCACTTACCGGTTCCTGGACCTGACCCCGCTGGGCCGCCAGCGCTACGTAAACGAATGGCCGTGGCACGACATGTACGGGGCAAAAGATGGCCATGAGCAACACAAATGAAGGCGGCGCTGCGCCTGGCGACTTCGGCCGGCTGGCCGAGCCGGTGCGCCGGGAGCTGGTCGCCTACGGCTACCGCATGCTCGGGTCGGTCGACGACGCCGAGGAGATCGTTCAGGACATATTTCTGGACGCGTGGCGCGCCTTTCCGCGTTTCGAAGGGCGCTCCTCTGTGCGGACCTGGCTGTATCGGATCGCCACGCGTGCGTTCGTCAAGGCGGCTGCGCGTCGCAAACGTCGTCCGTTGCCATCGGAGCTGGCCGGGCCGACCATGGATGCGGCTGTCGGAATTCAGGCCGCATCGGCGGATCTGGCATGGCTGCAGCCGGCACCCGATTCGCTGCTGACAGGCACGTTGCACGACCCTGCCACGGTGGTGGTCGCGCGTGACACGATGCGGCTGGCTTTCGTTGCGGCGCTTCAGATTCTGCCACCACAACAACGGGCCGTTCTCATTTTGCGCGACGTGCTGCAGTGGCGCGCAGCTGAAGTCGCGGCCCTGCTGGATCTCAGCGTGGCAGCGGTCAACAGCGCTCTGCAACGGGCGCATGCGCGCCTGCCAGCCGATCACGACACCGTAGTTGAGCCGTCCGAGCCCCGACAGCGCGAACTGCTCGACCGATACGTGGCCGCATTCGAGAACGCCGACGTCGATACCTTGGTGTCGGTTCTGACTGAAGACGCGATGTTCGAGATGCCGCCCTATCACACCTGGTTTCGGGGCGGCGGGGTCATCGGCGCCTTCCTTGGCGCGCGGATGGCGCAGCTGGGCAACGCTCGGATGGTTCGCAGCTCGGCCAACGGACAACCGGCGGTGGCGCTGTACACGCCGGCCGATTCCGGGCAATACCGGCTACATTCGCTGCATGTCCTGACCGTCGTGCCAAACGGTGTGTCACGCATCGTGGCATACCAAAATCCGAGCGGACTACGTAGTTTCAACCTACCGATGCTGTTCTAGCACAACGCATTTGAGCTGCGTAATGGGTTGCGATGAGTTGCGCTTACTGGCGGCCCCAGTATCACCGAGTCCAAATGCGCCGATTGTTATGCGGGAGACGAAATGACGCAGGCGACATCTCTACGTTTCCTGATTGCCGGAGCGGCTGGACGCAACGGGGCCACCGGCAACTACGCCGCGCGGCAGTTGCTCGCGATGGGGCTGCCCGTTCGAGCTTTCGTTCGGCAGGCTGATGAGCGGGCAGACGCGCTCAGGGCACTCGGCGCCGAAATCGCCGTCGGCGACGTTCGCAACTTCGAAGAGGTGCGTGCAGCACTCGACGGGGTGCAGCGTGCTTACTTCACATACCCGATCGCAGAGGGCCTTCTCGAGGCAACAGCGACCTTCGCCGCCGCGGCTAGACAAGCCGGTCTGCAGTCGATGGTGAACATGTCTCAGATCACCGCTCGCCCAAATCATCCAAGTCCGGCGGCGCGCCAACACTGGCTCGCCGAGCGGTTGCTCGACTGGGCCGGGATCGGCGCTACGCACCTGCGCCCGCCGTTCTTTCTGGAGAATCTGATCGCCGTCGCCGCCAAGTCGATTCGCGGCGATGGCAAGATCTATCTGCCATACGGAGGCGCGCGGCATGCCCCGGTGGCGGGAGAAGACCTCGCGCGCGTCGCTGTTGGCATTCTTACCGATCCTGCTGCACATGTTGGCAAGACCTACGTACCTACCGGCCCGGTGTCGCTCTCAATGGCGGAAATGGCGACCGCTTTCACCCGCGTGCTGGGCTACCCGGTCGAGTATGTAGACATCTCAGTTGAGCGCTGGCAGCAGATACTCGTTCACCTCGAAGGAATGTCTCCTCATTTGATCGAGCACCTGTTGCGTGTGGCAGAGGCTCATCGACAGGGTGAATTCGACGCTCTCACAGATGTGGTCCAAACGATTGGTGGCGCACCACCCAAGTCTCTCGAGGTATTCATTTACGAGCACGCCCCCGCGTTCGGACTACCGCTACAGGCTCACCCAGCCAGCGAAATGCACCGGCAGACCTCGTGACTCAGCGCCGCCGAACTCCGGCATCAGTGGCGGGCCAAGTCGTAGAATCCTGCCCGGCATCCGGTCGGCCTTCTTCTGAGCGGATTCGGTCGTCCGTCCGGTCAACCACGACAGCGGGTCCACGGCGGTCAGGCGAACACCCGCGGCCGCGCCCACAGCGCTGCTGAAGGCGACGCCGGTTGCCGCCGGTGCCGCCGGAACCGGAGACCGAGGCGTTGCCGCCGTTACCGCCCGCGCAGCCGGTGCGATCACCTCCCTCCTTGGCGCCGGCAGGGCTACGAATCGGGATGTTATTTGCTGAATCGCCGGGTAGACACCGTGCGCGATGGAAGGGTATGCCCGTGGAGGTCCGGATTGTCAGGACAACTCACGCAATGCGGCCGGCTCCCGAAGCCCCGCTGACCGACCAACCGTAAGAACGACTTTCGACGTTTCCGAGATGCATCGTGACGCGAATCGCTCTCGGTCGCGGTTGGCCGCCAAAGGCCATGCTTGGCCGCAGCCACAAATGCACGTTCTGGCGATCAGATCAGCGGCCGCGCGCCGGCCGCATCGGGCGGATCCGTCCGAGGCGGGCTTGGTGAGCTGATATCTGTCGGACGGGTCTTGCGCAGCCAGAGCCACAACAAGACGAGCGGGATCGCCAGGCCCCCAATTCCGAATTCGACGAAGCGCGGAAACCCGGTGATATGTCCGACGAGCCAGTCGAAATTTTGTCCGAAGAATCCGGTGATGAAGGTCAGGGGAAGGAACACCGTCGCCAGGATCGTCAGCCGCTCCATCGTGGCGCTTTGCTGCACACTGACTCTGGTTTGCTCGACCGAGATCACGGCAATGTTGGCCTGCAGGATCGTGGCGAGCAAGTCGCGTTGTGCCGATACCTCTTCGCTGATCAACTGCAAACTGTCGTGGACGTCGCGGATGTAGGGGACAAGCGCTGGGGAATCGACGCTTCGCTGAACTGTCGCCAGCACGCCGTGCAGCGGGTGCGCGGCGCGATAGAAATTGCTCACCTCACGACGCAGCAGGTAGATCCGCTCGGTCGGCGCGACCGTGCCCGAGAAAACCGTGCCCTCGACTTGCTCGATGTCGTGTTCGAGCTCGGCAACCACCGGCTCGTAACTGCGGACAACCTGATCGAGAATGGCCCACAACACCGAATCTGTGCCCAGTTCGATCAGCTCCGGATGCTGTTCCAAGCGGGTCCGGGCCGCGTGCAGTTCGCTGGCGACTCCTTGGCGCACAGTGATCACGAAGTTGGGGCCAACAAAAACGCTGATCTCGCCGAAGTCGACTTCCTCACGGGAGTCGTCATAGCGGGCAGTGCGCAGAATCACCAACTTGACGTCGGGTTCGAAGTCCTCGATCTTTGGGCGCAGGTGAAACGTGCGGGCGTCCTCGACCGCCAACTCGTGCAACGAGAAGGCATTTCGGACCCGGTCCATTTCTTCGCTGCTCGGCTCGAACATCCCGAGCCACACGAATCCACCTTGCAGGCAGTACCGAGCTGCATCGTCAAGGGAGATCGGCGCGTCGCTTTGCCGGGCGCCACCGAGGTAGTGCGCGCAGTCCACGATCATGACGACTCCTTGGGATTGTCGTATCGCCGCACAGCAATCTACGCGACGCCACCTCATGGACGCACCTCCCGAGGGGACTGTGAGCGGGCTTCCAATGCCGTCTTCGAACACGCTGAGATTGTCGGCTGTTACGCATGCAGTGAAATATGTTGCAGCACAGCATGATGACGAATACGAGGGCGTCTACCGGAAACCCGCCGCAGTCGATTCCGTCGTATTCGCCGCAAGAGCACCTCGGTGGGTACCGGCGGGCAGGAGGCGTCGATCTCGGGAACCTCCGGCGTTCGCAGCAGATTCACCGTAAGCCTTCGGATTAGCTGTGAAGATTCCCAGGGAAGTGCGGCATGGCCGGAATCTCGGCTTTTTCGGTCCGATGGTGCACGCGCTGCCTTCTGCCTAGCCGTGTGTTACGCCAAGATGGTCGCCGGTGAGCGCCACCGTCGATGGCGGCGACGAAACGTGAGTCTGATGAAGAGACAGGTCGGCGCGCCTCTAAGGCCGTCCTCTGTTTCTATCTCGTCGGTGTACCGGCAGTGATGCTCGTCGAGCGGCTCGAATGTCAGGCGGTGATTCCAGTCTTCACGGGACCACCGTGCTCGTTGGTGTAGATCTCGGTGGGTTCGAGCTGCTTGATGGTGAGGTGGTGGGTCCATGCGGGAACCACCCCAATCGCGCCGATCCGTGAGTGCCGACCTCGATCCGCTCAGGAACGTCGAGGCGGTAAGCGCGCAGCACCGGCCGTAAGAGGTACTTCATCATTTCCGGGTTGCGCGCCAGGGCAGCTGCCATTTCAGCCGGAATCGGCAACTCGCTTGTTAGGTTTACCTTACTCATAGTTCAGTCCTGGAGTCTGCGGCGCCGCGGGACAATAGCTACGCCGCCGGCCTGGCACATTGCGGCCAAAGCCTGCCGCGTCCATCGCCGCGATCGCCAAACTGACGTCGAGGCCCACTCGGGCGTCTCGGCGCCAGTCCATCGGCGCAACGGCGCGACCTGTCATCGGCCAGGAACTGTAGGAACCGCAGCGTGGGATGCTGCAGCCACACGTCGATGCGTTGGCGTGCAATGCGTTTCACGTAGGCGGGATACCACTGCCAGATGGTGTGGCGGGCGCGGCGGCGTGCCGCGTGGCGTTGAATCACCTCGGCGACCACCTCGGTAAGCAACCCGCGCTACGGGGCCGATTGTCTTGCCAAGGATCCGCTGGAAGTAGTGCGCGGTTGAATGCTGAAAGTTTCCTGTGAGAAGTGAGCACTGGTGGAACAAAGCTTTCCTACACAAGGATTTTCGCGATACGAATCGAAGATGTCGTCACGCTGAGCAAAAGCGAAATGGTGCCCCAAACATTGCCATCTTTGATTGCGGCGACCCTCGGCGAGGTAGCTTTCAATTGCCCGCGCGGAAATGCAAGGAGGTGAGTGGCGTGCTCCACGCACCTGTGACGGCAGCGCGAGACCAACTGCGCGCGGGCTTGCTCGGCCAGACGGGCCTGCGTCGTCGGGAGCTTCACGATCCACTTCTGCCGCTGGCGACAGTGACCATCGCGGTGACCTATGCGTGGGCGATCCTTGGGTTGCCCTTCAGCGTGATCAGTTTGATCGTGCTTCTCGTCCTGCCATCAACAAAGATGCGCGAGCGGCACGCCGCTTCAGATGAAACCCGGGTAGCGGGGCCGAATTTCGACGACGACTTGGGGCCGACAGAGCGCTGGTGCGACGAAGCAGGGGGCGCTTCGCGAACCGATATGTCCTCGACCATCGGCACAGTCTGACCGGCTGGCAAGCAATCACCCTTAACCCGTGACATCCGACTGCGAGGATTCACATGTACCGACTCGAATTTCGTTCCGCGAACGGCGAAACGACATCCTTCGACGAGCAGCGGGTGTTGCGGATCGGTCGTAGCCGCGACAACGACATCGTCCTGGACAATCCGAGCGTTTCACGCCGGCATGGCGAACTGCGACCGACGGCTGCGGGATGGGACCTCGACGACATCGGCAGTGCCGGGGGCACCTGGGTCAACAATCAACGCGTCTCACACATCTCGCTCGGCGCGACGACGACAGTGCGTTTCGGCACCGAAAGTGACGGTGTCGAGGCCACCATCACCGTCGCCCTACCTCACGCCTCAGCCGAGGAACCGCCCGATGATGTGCGTACGGACCTGCTTCCCGATCACGAGCCCACGGTCGTGCTCTCCGATCAGCAGCAGACCTACATCCACGGCGGCGGTCAATCCAAGGCGGATCGTCCCGTCGATGGGTTATTGATCCGCACCCGAGACGGCGATAAACGTTTCGACGCGGACAAACCGGTGCGGATTGGGCGTGACGCGAGATCGGACGTCGTCGCCGATGACGCCGCCGTATCGCGCCAGCACGCGAACGTCGGGCGGCGAACCGACGGCTGGTGGTTTGTCGACCACTCCAACTCCGGCTCATTCATCGATGGCGAACGCGTCAAGGAGAAGAAGATCACCGAGCAGACGGTGGTCCAGCTCGGCCACCCGGAAGCCGGGTATCAGCTCACGCTGGTGCCGGTGGCCGATGTTGCCTCAGCGCAGAAGTCGATCGTCGGCAAACGGCGGCGGAGAACGGTCATGCGGTGGGCCGCTGCCGCTGCGGTGGTGGCGGTGGTGGGCGCAGGGGTCGCCGCGACCGTGCTGCTGAGGGGCGGAAGTACGCACGAGAACACGCTGAGCGCCGCCAACCTGGAGCGGGCGAAGCGCGCCAGCGTGCAGATCATCGCGCGCGACGCGAATGCCATCCCCGAGTGGACGGGTTCGGGGACGGTCATCAGCTCCGACGGGTTGATCCTGACCAATGCACACGTGGCCAAGCCCACTGCGAAAGGCCTGACGGGCGGCGGTGTACCCGACCATGATCCGTCGGATCTCGTGGTGGCATTCGCCAAAGACGACAACACCCCGGCGGCACCGAAATACCGCGCCAGTCCCATCGTGTCCGACGGTTATCTCGATCTGGCCGTGATAAAGATCGACGCCAATGTCGATGGCACACCGCTGGGCAGCGGCAAGCTGGCCCTGCCCCAACCGGTGCCGATCGGAGACAGCAACGCGCTGCAGACCGGCGATCACATCACGGCGCTCGGATACCCTTCGCTTACCAACGACCAACACATCGCCGGTCCGTTGACCGTCACCAGTGGTGATCTCTCTGCCTTCAAACGCGACTACGGCACCAAGACAGAGCGGTTCTGGATCGACACGACCGAGCGGATCGCACACGGCAACTCCGGCGGCGCGTCGATCAACACCGCGGGGGAGTTGATTGCCGTCAACACTCAGATCCAGAAGGGGCAGCAGAACGAACCGGCCGCGTCATATCTGGTCCGGCCCATCGCGCTGGCCGCGAACGTCATCAAGATCGCTGGCGATGGCGGCGATCCGAATTATGTTTCCCCCTACCTGGACAAGATCCAGCACCTGCCTGCTGCCGCGACAGCGACATCGAACGGCTGGGGCAAGGTTGGGACGGCGAAAGGTGACCCTGGTGACTGTGGGCCGGCGCGCGATCCCGACCAACTCAACCACATGGGCGGGGCCCAGCCTGGCGACGTCGTCCACCCCAAGTTCCTGGTCACAGGGGTCCCCGACGACACACCGTTCTTCGTCGCCTTCGTGGACCCCAACACGAAGAAGATCATCGACACCATTGACGCTGTGTGGGTCTTCGGTCAGTCCTCGTTCTGCATCGCTCCACCCCTCGAAATCCCGCCCGGCTTCAGCCAGATCGTGGCGGTTCTCGACGTCGGATATCAAGATGACCTGAAGGTCACGAACGGAGTCGACTTCAGCTGAGCTGCGGTCACATCGAAGTCAGAGGAACGCCTCTCGGCATTGCCGCCGTCGGCGACGGATACCGCGGAAATGTCGTCATCACAAAGACTGCGGTGGTCAACTGAGGACCCACGCTTCAGCATCCACACATCGATCCGCGTTGCTAGCCATCGCTTTACGGGTGATCAAGCGCCAGCTCATCCGGGTGGGAATGGCCCGCGCATGGTGGCAGCGTGCAGCGAAGACGCACCGCGCTTGCTCTCGGTGGTCGGACCTTGCACTGCCCGAGTTTTGGTGCAATCTTCGCTGACTCTGAACGTGTTGGGCAGTATGGCGTTAGCGCCGCCGACAGGGCATGATCCGGTGAATAATGCCGTTACGGCCAAGGACGCCCTCGGAATCGAGCGTAGGGAGGGTGGCATGTCGGGTGAGCTGTCGCTGAAAGCCGCCGTTGCTGAGATCGCCTCGGGGGTGCTCGTGGAGATGGGCGACATCGGTTCGCCAATGGCCGTGCCGCAGGTAGCTGCGACCGATTTGGGGCCGGCGTGGGTTTGAGTCCGGGTTCTGTCTTCGCCGGCTATCTGATTGAGCGCCGGCTGGGTATGGGCGGCATGGGCGCTGTGTACGCGGCGCGGCATCCGCGCCTGCCGCGGCTGGTTGCTTTGAAGGTCTTAAACGAGCACTTGTGTTCCGACCCGGAGTTCCGGGCGCGGTTTGAACGCGAGGCCGAGCTGGCGGCGCGGGTGGACCACCCCAACGTGGTGTCGGTGTATGACCGGGGCGTCGAGGGGGATCAGCTGTGGATCGCGATGCAGTACGTCGACGGCGTGGATGTTCACCAATTGATCAAGCGGGGTCGGTCCGTACTCACCCCCCGACGGGCGGTGTTCATTCTCACTGAGGCGGCGAAGGGTCTCGACAGCGCGCACCGACGCGGTTTGTTGCATCGGGACGTCAAACCGGCGAACATTCTGGTCGCCGAGGATTCCGATGAAGGCGACCACGTTCTGGTCACGGATTTCGGTATTGCCCGCGCAATGGACCAGACCTCGGCTTTGACGAATGCGGGCTCGATCGCGGCGACGTTGCCGTTCGCATCGCCCGAGCAGATAGCCGCGCGGAAACTCGATCACCGCAGCGATATCTATTCGCTGGGATGCACGTTGTATACGATGCTGACCGGCTCATTTCCGTTTCCGCGGGATTCGCAAATCGCCGTGATGCATGCGCATTTGACCGACCCTCCGCCCCACGTCACCTCGGAGAATCCGTCGTTGCCGCCGGAGATGGATGAGGTGATCGCGCGGGCGATGGCTAAAGAACCGGAGCACCGGTATCGGTCATGCCGCGAGTTCGCGTCGGCGGCGCAGGTCGCGATGTTACAGCTAGGAGGTGGCGGCGGCCCGAGTAACGCGATCTTCGTCGGCGGGGACTCCCCGTCGCACAGGCACTCGGATACTGCGAATACCGCTGTCACTGGGCCGAACTCGCTTCTTCAGTCGGATCGCGCGACCACTGTCCCCGCCGGCGCGATGGCATCGGCGGATCTGGCCGACACCATCGTTCCTGATTACCGACCTCCTGCGGTCCAGCCGGATGGTCAGTTCACCTCGGGCACCTCGTCGCCTGCGGTATCCGAGTACGGACCTCAGACACCGAGGAGCAGGCGCCGCGTGATCGTCGGAGGGGCAGTTCTGGCCGTGGTCATCGGGCTCCTGGTTGCCGGCCGCCTGGCGTTCTGGGGTGGGCAGCCGCAACACAGTCCAGTGGTCGCCACCACGAGCGCGACACCGGCTGAGCCCACCGCGGCCGCCGGTCCATGGCAGGCCTACGACTTCGTGGCCAAAGCCCTGCCGGGGCTGATGCCGGACACGCCGTCCGGCACTGCCTACCAAGGGGCTACCTGTCAACCCGTCAATGCCCGATTCGACCCCGTTGACCAGCTTGAAAAGGCGGTCCCCGTGGCACGGATCATGTGCAGGCCCGCT